>JANNVM010000750.1:0-1824 GCA_031414455.1 Verrucomicrobiota bacterium | reverse complement strand
TTTGGCGTCCTCCTTGTAGGTGATCTCTCGACCGCCGGATGCCTTGCCGGCTTTGTTGAGGTACTCTGCTTTGGAAACCATCGTGCCGTCAGGGCGGAGTTCAGACGTGCTGCGCACTTCACTCACCTCAGATTTCCCGCTGACTTTCTCGACGGACGTGAGGATACCCCCGGAAATGGTCATGGTGCCCGTGGTGGTGAATCCCGCAGTAGTGAAGTAATGATAGACGATGGATTTCTGTTCCGCGTCCCAGCGGATGATGCTCTCGCCGCCATAGACGCCGTCATTCACAGAATGGAGCACGCGGACGGCCTTGCCATTGAGCGCGCGCTCCCATCGGGCGACATCCACCATGGGTTTCTCCGGCGTGGAGTCCTTGAATTCGCCGCGCCAGGTCTTGCCGAGGAACGGGCGGAGAGGTTCGAGCGCTTCCTCCAGCTTTCCCGTTTCGCCCCCGCGGGCGGTGACGATGAATGCGGCGGCGAGGGCAAACGGGAGGGCAGCGGAGAATTTCATGCCGCGGTTTTACAACAGTCGGCACCGGCTGGCAAGACTTTGAGGCCATGATTTCCCCGTTGGCGACGGGTCATGCCGCGACAGATTTTGTCTCTGATGACCTGCAACACTCCAACAGTAACAGCGCAGCCTTGCCGGACATGAATGACCCCGCGGCATCACCCGGCAGCGAGGCCGGCCCGTTCTGGCCCGAGACAAGAATCACGTATCTCGGTCAGATCGGCAGCGACGACCCCGCGGTCCAGGCAAGGGCCGCGGCGAAACTGTGCGAGATGTACCGGACTCCGGTTCTCAAACGCATTCGCGCCAAGTGGCCGCTGCTTTCCAATGAAGACGTCGAAGACCGCTGCCAGCAGTTCTTTGCCGATGAAATCATCGCCCCAAGGGACGGCGGGCTGTTCGCCGCCTTTGATCCCAACGCCGGACGGCTCCGCTCGTTTCTTGGCATCGCTCTCCAGCGATTCCTCACGTCCGCATGGCGGGATGAAAACCGGCAGAAACGCGGGGGCGGCACCACCGCACTATCACTGGACGAAGACCATGCCGACGCCCGCGCGCTGGCGGAATCCCTGCCTGATTCCGGCACCATGTCCTATTCTGATTTCGATCGTGAATGGGCGCTCCACGTTATCGCCGAGTCCTTTCGCCGGCTGGAGGCTCATTACCTCAAGAAGCCCGACCGTGCCGCCCGCTACACGGCCCTTCGACCGTGGCTCATCGGAGAACCCGACGGCCAGCGGCTCACTGAATTAGCCAAAGAAATGGGCCTCGACAGCAATCTCCTCAGCCAGACGCTCCGCCGCCTTCGCCGCGACTGGCGCGTCGCCCTGGAAACAGTGATTCTTCCCACGCTCGCCACTCCGGAGGATTTGGAGGACGAACTCCGCTACCTCCTCGGAATTCTCCAGCAGTGATCCCGCAACGCCGCAGGCGCCCCTTAAACCAGGTGGGGCGATGCTCCTGCTGAGCCAAAAATAGAGGGGCGGAGGCGGTGCGGAGCCAGTTCCCATCGACAGGCAACGGCTCAACGGCGGGAGCCTCGTCGCAACGCCCCGGATGAGAGAGCGGCGTCTTGCGGCGGTCCCAAGACCGTATGCACTGGCCCCACACCGCCGGGCTCCGCGCCACCCGGCGCTCAGACGCCGGCCCGCAAAAAGTGGGCTCAGACGCAGCATTCGCCCCACCTGGATTTGAAGGGCCGGCTCGCAGGCTCGCGCCGCTGCCTCAAGACTTGGAAATAATTTTGTCACCCCTCCTGACTTTGGGGTAATAGACAGGGGAATCATTCATCCTATTTGCCATGAAACC
>JANNVM010000749.1:0-2599 GCA_031414455.1 Verrucomicrobiota bacterium | reverse complement strand
ACGCTCATTCAGCTCAGCGGTGATGTCGCCCCGCGCCCGTGCCGGCGGACAAACTCGTCGGGAACTGGGTCTCCGACCGCGGAGCTGACGGCAAAGTCACCTTCTCGATGGCTCCGGATGGCAACTACACGTGGTCCTACATGAACGGCGACCAGAAGTCCGAACTGAAGGGCACCTACGGCCTCAACGACAAGGGCCTCCTCGTCCTCACCGGCGATGACTCCCAAATGGTGTCCGAAGTCAGCCTCAGCAGCGACACCGCCATGAAGTTCGTGCTCGTCGGCGCCCCGGATGGCGACCCCGGCCTCGAGTTCAAAAAGAGCTGAACACCCGTGCCCAGCCACTCCGCCACGGTCTCCGGATCGTGGCGGAGTTCTTTATTCTCCACTGATCTACCGGCACCGATCCTCCAGTAAAAACCAAACTACTCCTCGCCGCCCTCCTGGCCTCCGCTCTGCCTTAGTCTCAAATCCGCGCCGAAGAAGGCGGAAGCGGGCACTATCTTCCCGGCGCGATGGCCTCCTTCGCCGATGGCGTGCCGCCCGCGGAAACCTTCATCACGCGACTGAACCTCGCCAGCTACGAAGGCTCCTGCTCAAGCGGCGAGCCTATTCCTATCGCCGGAATTCGTGCGGCAGGTTTGGATGCGGACTCGTTCGCCGCCGGCATTACCACGCTGTGGCGCCCGCCGGTGGAACTGGGGGAAAAGTGGTCGTTCGCCATGAGCATGACGATTCCTTACGTGTGGATGGATGTCAGCGGCGATGTCGCCGCCACGCTTCCAAATGGCACGCCTGTAACCGTGAGGCGCACCGATACTGTGGATGGCTTCGGTGACATCGTCATCATGCCGCTGATGCTGAACTACAACGTCTCCCCTGACTTCAACATGCGTTCTATTATGATCAGGTGACCGGCGACAGCGGCTCCGGCGCGACGTTCGGCGACTTTATGGGGAGCACGTCAGGCCTCGGCCCGGTGCTTTCCTATGCGGCCAGGGTCGGCGGCAAGGACATGATCGCCGAACTCAAATGGCTCCACGAGACCGATACGAAGTTCCGCCTCTCAGGTGACTACGTTTGGTTCAAGTGTCTCTTCAAATTCTGACCATCCAAAACCCCGTTTAGCCCATGAAAACCTCACTCACATTCCTGTCGTTCCCCCTGACGCTGGCCTTGAGTCTGCCGGCTGCTTTCGCTCAGGAGCCAAAGAAAACCGGCATTGCCACCGAAGGCGAGGAGACGCCGCTCGTCCATCATCCAGCGGGCGACAAGACGGCTTACTCGGCCTGCGCCCAGCGGGATTTCCCGACGCGCGTTTTCTTTGGCGACACGCACCACCACACCGCCAACTCCGGCGATGCCTTCATGGCTGGCGACCGGCTCAGCCCGGAGGACGCCTATCGATTCGCGAAGGGTTAGGAAGTCGTCTCTTCAACAGGCATTCCGGCGAAACTGTCGCGACCACTCGATTTCCTGTGCATCAGCGACCACGCCGGGGGTCTCGGGATCATGTATCAGGTTTTTGAAGGCAACGAGGTCTTCATGAAGGACGAAGTGCTCACGAATTGGAACAAGGCCATGAAGGACGGCGGCAAGGCGGCGTCCGATGCGGCCAACGACATTGTGGTCCGCCAGGGCAATGGCACACTGCCCGCGCCGGTCAAAGATCCGAAGACCGTCGGCCCGATAATGAAATCGGTCTGGCAGAAATACACCGCGACGGCTGAGAAATACAACGAGCCAGGCCGCTTCACCGCGTTGATCGCCTACGAGTGGACGTCCGTCCCCGGCGGAAACAATCTTCACCGGAACATTCTGTTCCGCGACGGCAAGGACAAGGCCGATCAGATCATGCCCTTCTCCGCGTGGCAGAGCGAGGACGCCGAGGATTTGTGGAAGTGGATGGATGCCTGCGAAAAGAAGACCGGCGGCAAAATGCTCGCCATCCCGCACAACGGCAATCTCTCCAACGGCCTGATGTTTGACGACGTGACGCTCACATCGAAGAAGCCGTTCGACCGCGATTACGCCGAGCGGCGGATGCGCTGGGAGCCGATCATTGAGGTGCCCGGATGAAGGGCGACGGCGAAGCGCATCCGGCGGTGCTGCTGCGCGATGAGTATGGCGCGGAAGTCTTCTACAACTACCCGGCGACGCCGTGGTTCCGCGTCACCGCGGATGTGCAGGCGGTGCGCCCCGCGCAGGACCGTGTCAATGCCGTCACCGGCGGGCTGCGCGGGCAGATTGCTTTTTGGATAGACGCCGCATCTGAATCCGGGCATGAATGATTTGCTCACCTCCAAAAAATCATGAAGTCCCAAACCCCCATTCTCCTCTCTGTCGCCGCCGTGGCCTCGCTGGCCGTTGTCACTCTCACCGGTCAGGAACCGTCCAAAGCCCCGACCGCGCCAGGCGACAAGCCTGCCAGCGTGACGCTGTTTCAAAACGTCAAAATCTTCGATGGCAAGGCCCCGACGCTCACCGCTCCGATGAATGTTCTGGTGCGCGGCAATAAGATCGAGAAAATCTCCGCGGAGGCGATTCCCACCGACCGCCGAGGCGACACGAAGATAATCGAGGGCGGGGGCCGCACGCTG
>JANNVM010000748.1:0-1550 GCA_031414455.1 Verrucomicrobiota bacterium | reverse complement strand
CGCATACCCATAGTCGCGACATAACCTGGCGAGACCGCGTCCATGTAGGGTCCAATATTCTCGCCTTGTTTCGCCGTATAACCTTCAACGGTCACACTCGAATCCCATTCATTGCCACTCAGCTTGGCGATGCTTGAAATCGAAGCACTCTCTACACCTGGCATCGCCTGAAACTTTTCGATCAATTGCTTCTGCAATGTCTGGATACGAGCGGCAGAATATCCAACCAGGCTCGGGTCAAGGGCGAACTGAACCAGACGCGATGGATTCAGCCCGGTATCCACACGCCGCAAGTTCTTAAGACTTTGAACAAAGAGCCCGGCAGCAATCAGTAGCATCACGCTCAACGATGAACAAACAGTCCGTCGTCGCGATAGGGCAGCGCATTCGGTACCTGCCAGCTAAAAAAGGAGGACGGAGCATTCGATCTCACGCTGAACTCGACGCAGATTTACCTCGACGAAGTCATCAAGAACGGCACGTGCACCCTCATCTTTGCGAAGCCCGCCACCATCGGCGATACGCTGACGATCAATGCGGGCGCCGTGCGTTTCGATGCCCCCGTCACGATCGGCGGCGGGCTGCTAAACTCTGCTACGTTGCTCCTCGGTACTCAGGCGCTCACGATCAACGGCGCCGGGTTCGATAATCAGGCTCCGCTGGCACTTGCGGGCGGCACGCTGGCGGGCAGCGGACCGATCGTGAACAACGTCCTCCTCTCGGGCACCGGAACGATCAGCGGAACCGGAGGGTTCACGAACAACGCGCAGTTGACCGTGAGCGGCGGCAATTTCACGCTCTCAAATACCGGTGCCAACTCGAACGCGGGCAACCTCGACGTGCCATCCGGGCTGCAACTGCGGCTCACCGGCGGCACGCTCGGAAATACCGGCACCATTGATCTCGCGAGCGGCGTCATCCCGGGCACGGCCATGCTCAGCAATAACGCGGGTGGCACCGTGAGCGGACGCGGCACGATCTCCGCGCCGTTCGCGAACGCGGGCGGCACGCTGCGCGCGGCCGGCGGGACGATGAACGTGGCGAACGCCTTCACGAACAGCGGCCTCATCCGCCTCGACGACGCGGCGGGGCTCGCGGGTGGCGCGATTACGAACACGGGCCGCATCCAGGGCGACGGCGCCATTTCCAACGCGCTGACCAACACCGGCGAGATCGAAGCGGTCGGCACGCTCGCGATCGGCGGCGCGCTCAGTAACAGCGGCGCGGGGCTGATCTCCGCAGGTGCGGGCCACCGGCTCATCGTTACTGCGGGGCTGGCGACGTATGCCGCGCACCTCAACGTGTCCGGCGGCACCTTTTCCAACAACGGATTTCCGCTGAACAACACCGCTCTCATTTCGGGCTTCGGCATATTCACCACCGGCAGCCTCACCAACAACGGCGCGATGGCCTTCTCCGGCGGCGACGCGCAGATCCACGGCGATGTGACCAACACCGCCGGCGCGCGGATCATCACCAGCGGCGCGGGCTCCGTGACGACATTCTACGACGACGTGACGCACAGCGGGCTCGAGATTTTCAGCGGCGCG
>JANNVM010000747.1:0-2858 GCA_031414455.1 Verrucomicrobiota bacterium | reverse complement strand
TGATGGCCTCCAGCGAACCGCCAGTCCACGTACCGGAGGCATCGCGGGTGAGCATGGCGCGGGAGACAGATCTGGCCTGGCTGAGGTAAAATGAGGAGCCGTCCGGCGGAATGAGAACGTGATTCGCATAGCCGCTGGAGTATTCTGCAATCGTTCGACCGGTAGCGGTATCGAGCAGCCATGTATTGTCGCCGCCCACCACCGCAGCCCTGCCATCCGGGGTGAGCGCCGCGCCCCATGGACCGCGCTGGCGTTCCTTGTCAGGATTGGTGTGGGGCAATTCCACAGCACGCACCACTTCCGGCGGCGTCAGGGCGCAGAGCACGAGTTCATGCGTGTAAACCTGGTTATACAACATGCGGCCGCCGCCGGTGCTGAAGAACACGCGCCCCGGTGGATCGTGGATGCTGAATATCTCCCGGCCGCGCGCCGCGTCCCAGATGCGCAGCGTGCCGTCGTGGGCGGTGGTGCCCAGCCATGCGCCCGACGGATGCCACGCGATATGCAAAACCTCGGCATGATGGCCCGGGCAGCGGCGCTGCCAGGTGTTCCCGGGTTCGATCTGCCAGAGCAGGAAGTCCGGCACATCCGGGGCTACCGCGAGTGTGATGCCGTCCGGTCGCCATGCCGCCGTGGCGGGATAATCGCCGCGCCGCGGATTGTCGAATTTCGCAATAATTTCCCCGCGGACGAGGTTGAGGACCTCCGCTCGTCCGCTCTCCCAACTGAAGATGGCCAGCCGTTTGCCATCGGGCGAGAAAGGGCCGGCCATCGGTTCAGGCACGGACATCGTGAACGTCCGCGCGGGCACGGCACCGGTGAGGTCTTCGACCACGACGTCCTGCGATTTATCCGCCACGGAGGCGATCAGCCGGCCCTGTGGACAGATGGTGATATCCGAACGCCACGGCCATTCGCGAAGCCAGCGCCGTTGCGTGCGGTCATAGAGCCGGCGCGTCCTGACATCACCGCTCATGGTAGTGACGAGCAGCTTGTCGCCGGCGGCGGCGAAGACATCGGCGACCGGATCGGGGCTGGCGATTGTGTCTTCTGCGCCGCCGTGTTCCAGCGGCGTAAGACGCAGCGCGCCATGGCGCACCTGGATGAGGCGGGAGAAATCAGGCAGCACGGGGACAAGGACGTTAGGCCAGGGAATGCGGCGCACTTCGCGCCAGCCGGGCGTGGCCAGCAGGGTGATGGCTTCATCACGCGCGGCGGCGGCATCGGTGCCGTGCTGCACGGCGGTGGCCAGCAAAGACAGCGCCTCATCCCGGTGGCGGATGTCGCCGCTGCGGCGGAGCGCGGTGGCGCGCGAAAATTGCTCCTGAGCGAGACTGCGGCCCAACGAGGTGTTCTTCGCCGCGAGAGCCACGGCTCCTGCGGCCAGCGCCGCCAGGGACAGCGCGCTGACTGCGGTCAGCGCCTTGTTCCGCCGCATCCACAGGCGCGCGGCCTCAATGCGTGAGGGTGGCCGCGCAGTGATAGGGCGGCCCGCCAGCCACGCTGCAAGGTCATCGCGCAGCGCCGCAGCAGAGGCGTAGCGGCGCGCGGGATCCTTCTCGAGGCACTTGAGCGCAATGGTGGTGAGGTCCCGTGGCGGACGGCGCGCGGACGGCATGGCGGCGGGCGCTTCCTCCACGATGCGCCGCAGCAGTGCGGGAATGCCCGGCGCATCGAACGGCCTTTGCTGTGCGATTAATTCGAAAAGCACCGCGCCGAGGCCCCACACATCGCTGGCCATGGTGGCACAGCGCACATTCTGCGCCGCCACTTCCGGTGCCATGTAATGCGGCGTGCCCATTAAATTGGCTGACCGCGTAAGCGCGCTCTGCGCGTCCACTACCTTCACGAGACCGAAATCGCTAAGATATGCACGGCCCGCGGAATCGAAAAGAATATTGCCGGGCTTCACATCGCGGTGCAGGACGCCGCGGCTGTGAGCGTGATGGATGGCATCCGCGAGCCCGGCCATAAGTTGCGCGATCTTTCTCCACTCGCCCGCGTACTCCGTCATGTGTTCTGTGAGCGAGCCGCCGTCCGCCAGCTTCATGGAGAAAAACGGCTGACCCTCGTGCTCGCCGACGCGATAGACCGGCAGTATGCCCGCATGGTCCATGCCGCTCACCGCGCTGGCCTCCTGACGGAACCGCGCCACCATCTCAGGATCATCTTCGTGGCGAGTGAGCAGCATTTTCACTGCCACGGTGCGCGCGCCTTCGGTATCCCGGGCACGATAAACGATGCCCATGCCTCCGCGGTCTATGACGTGCAGGAGGTCCAGGCCGGGCAGCCGCAGCAACACAGGCTTGCCTTGCCCCGTCTCGGTTGGCGGATCGTCCATAGCGCTCCACAGGCAGGCCGCGCACAATCCGTGCAAACTCCCTGCCGGCAGCACGCTGCTGCAGGCGGGACAGCGTGCTGTCTCAACCGTGGTGGTAGTCATTTTTTATTTCAGTGACACCGCAGAAGGCCGCCCGCCAGCGCGACGTGGTTCTCAATCCCGTCGCAGGCGGAAGAACTCCGCCGGGCGCTGGGGAGGAACGGTCAGGGTGCGGTTGGACCCGGTCTTGCCGGTGGTGTTATGCATCCGGGACCACGAACCGAAGCTCATATCCGCAGAGCGCTCAATGTAGAGCAGAGGATCAGAGTCCAGCCATGAGAGGATGACCGGGCTGGTGTTGTAATCCCGGGCGATGTTGAGTTTGGGCAGGGGGCCGGGATCGTTGGGAATGAGTGAGGGGATGACGACGAAGCCAGGGGTGCAGGCGTCCGAGATTACGCCGGAAGAGGGATCCTCCGCGACGACGGCATATTCATAGGAAACGCCAGGCAGCGCACTGGGATCGCAGAAATTGTCC
>JANNVM010000746.1:0-9820 GCA_031414455.1 Verrucomicrobiota bacterium | reverse complement strand
ACCGTCTCTGAGCACGACGGCGAGCGATCACCTGGCCATCTTCACTGACATCCCATTGCTGGGACAGCCGGCGCTCAGCGTGACGTTTTCCCGGGCCTGGGTGAATGAAGGCGAGTCCGGACTAACGGCGACGATCAAGGCCAATTCGGCGCCTGCGACTATCAGTGTTTCTCTCGACGCATGGCGCGATGGCCGCATCACGCTGCCGTCGCCCGTGGTGCTCGGACCAGGAAATCCGTCGGTAACGGTGCCCGTCACGGTGCCATGGTGGTCGGGCATCGAGCCGCACCGCAGTGTCGCAGTAACGGCCACCGCCCCCGGCTTCCATCGGGGCGCGGGCAGCGTGGAGGTGCGGAATTTGGAAGCGTCAGGCCTGCTCGTCGTTTCGCAATACGCCGAGCCGGACACGGGCACGACCCCGCGGGCCGTGGAGTTGCTGAACATGTCAGGCGCGGCGATCAACTTCGCCGGCACGCCGCTGCAGATCAGGCGCTTTTCCAACGGTGATACCGACGGAGTATTCGACGCGGAGGCCACCGCCGGCACACTGCCCGCCGGTGCGGTGCTCGTGATAGGCGACGAGACGGCGGGCGACTATCTTGTCGCGCAGGGTCTGCTGCCGGTTCCGGCAGTGCCATTCGCTTCGCAGGCCGAGCACACCGTTTCGCTTAATGCCGCTGGTCACGCAGCGTTCGTGCTGGATCACATGACGTTCACGGGCAATGATGCGCTGGAAGTTCTCCTGGCAGGCACCCGCAGCGATGTCTTTGGCGACATCGGTCACGATCCGGTGACTGCGTGGACCGGGCCTGGAGCAGAGACGACAGCCAATGGCGTGCTCGCGCTGCGCGGTAATATCGCTACCGGCAGCAGCGGCTGGCGGCAGCCGGGGTTGCGCTTCACATTTACACCCGGGGCAGCGCTGGCCGGCTTCGGCATCGCGCCCGTAATCAGTGATCCCTATTTTGCATGGGTCGCCGCCGCTGGATTGTCAGGCGTGGACGCCGCACTTGCGGGCGATCCAGACGGTGACGGTTCGGTTAATCTCATGGAATATGGACTAATGACCTCGCCGGTGCTTGGCGGGAGTTTTCCCGTCCTCACACTGCAGCCCGGAGGCTTCCGGCGCCACATGCGCACCAGCGATCCTTCGCTGGCATTCACCGTCCAGTCCTCGGTGAATCTCCCGGTTTGGCAGGCGGCGTCCGGCAGCGAAACGAATGGTCAGGTTTTCGCCGGGAGCGTGGAGCGCACCTTCTCCGTATCGTCTCCGCCGCCGCCGGGGGGGCTTTTCCTCCGCCAGCGCGTCAGCAGACCGTAGTTCACCGCGGTTTCATGCGAAATGGGTTACGTCCGCTGGACGGAGGCCGTTATTCGTATAACAGGTCCGCCGCATTCCTCCTGCCATGAAACGACCCTCACTTTCTCTCACCGCCGCCGTGCTGACGGCTTCGATACTCCGGATTTCCGCGGCCATTACGGTCACGGGCCTGACGACGAAGACCTCCTACGATGACTCGGTGACCTACACTGTGGCCAGCGAGGCGGGCTTCACGACAGTGTCCCGTCTGGATGGTCAGGTCATCAATGCCTCGTCCGGATTCACGTCCACGGTGGTGGGATATCACGAGCTGAATATCACCAGGACGCCGAATGCGGGAGGGGCCGCGGAGACGGCGCTGTATCAATACATCGTCCAGGACGCCGCGGGACGGAACGGGGGCAATGCGGACAACGGGTTGCCGTCCTGGGTGCCGGTGCCTCAGGTGGATGCGCCGGCTGCGGTGATTGATGCACAGCAGGCGCTGTTCGTCGTGCCGCAGCAGATTCCGGCGGGGGTGAATCTACCGGTGGTGGCGCGGCTGGCCACGGACGCGAGCGGACTGATTGCGAAGGTGAATGCCACGGCCCTGACATACGAGCCGGGCGGGGCGACGATGACCCACCGGCTCTATCGCGGCGCGGGGGCGGGGCAGTTTCCCGCGTTTGCCGCGGGTGGCGCGAAGACACTGGCGCTGGGATTCACCGGCGGAGTGAAGGCGACCCGCAGCGTGCAGGTGGTGGCGGCTCCCGCATGGACGACGCTCAGTGGCAGTGTGGCAGCGCCGGTGAATGTGCCGCCGAATTCCTTTCTCCACATCAATGGCAGCCTCACGGTGACGGCGGCGGGATCGCTCACCATCGGTGCAGGCACGGTGGTGAAACTCGACACTGGCGCGGACGTGGAAGTGCTGGGAACGATGTCCGTGAACGGCACGACCGCGGCGCCGGTGCTCTTTTACCCGGCCACTGCCGGAGCCCGATGGGGCGGCATTTGGGTCTATGGCACCGCGGGCGATCTCGATATGACGGGTGCGATCCTGACAGGGGCCTGCGAGCAGTCGAACTGGCTGAGCGTGGCACCCCACAATTTCGGCGGGCATCATGCCGACCAGCCGGTGATCACGTTCTCGGGTCTGGCCTCGACGACGACGCTGACCCTGACGGACACCTACATCATTGATAACGTGCCGGGCCAGGCATTCCACGGGGAGAGTTCCAATATCACGCTCACCCGCTGCATCGTGCAGCGCGCCACCACGGGCGGTCAGATAGATAACGGCCGCGTGCGGGTAGTGGACAGTCACTTCGTGGAGATCAATCTGGATAATGGCATCTTCGAGGACGACGACAACGACGGTCTCTACATGACCGGCGGCACCAATGAAATGATCCGCAGCGTGTGGAGCAACTGCAAGGACGACGGCTGCGATGCCGGCAGCGGTCCTGGCGGGACAATGACGATAGACAGCTGCTGGTATGACTCGTGCTGGCACGAGGCCATGGCGTGGAGCTGTGACGGAAGCCCGTCGCGGGTCGTAAACATTACGAACACGGTATCCATCAACAGCGGTCAGGGTGTGGAGTGCGGATTCGGCGGCAGCACGACGGGACCGCAGATCACGGCGACGGGCTGCCTCTTCATGGAGAATGCCGTGGGTGCGCGGTTCGGGGACAATTACGACTGGGATTACCCCGGGCACCTCACGGTGAGGAATTCCACCGTCATCAACAATCTCCGCGACGTCTGGGGCATGAACTGGGCCAGTGGTCACAGCTACGGCTGGACCTATAAGGCGGACGCCATGACTATCGAGAACAACCGGCTCAGCGTTCCGAATTCCTATCACCCGGTGAATACGCTATTCAACCCGGCAAGCGATGCTGCCGTCATTGCCCCCCTGATCACTTCGGCGGGAATGGTAAGGGGCTTCGGCCTTACTGGGCGGGCTTCACAAAATGCCCGTGCGGCCTATGGCGGCGAAGTCACCGTGCATCTTGACCGTCCGGCGACCGCGGCAATTGCCCTGCCATGGCGCATTGCGGCGCGCTCGGATTATGACGGGGGCAGTGAAGTGGTGGCTGCGAGTGGCACGGTGAATTTTACCGCCGGTCAGTCGGTGCAGAAGCTCGCGCTGCCCGTGCTGAGTGCGCCCCAGACGACATGGCCGTGGGTCGCTCTGGTGATGGATGGTCAGGCGGGAATGTGTGAGGCCACCGGGCTGAGTGCCGTGCACTTCACGACTTTCCATTCGTCCACGAGCGGCAGCGAGACGCTGATCGCCCGGGACGGTTCGTGGCGCTACTACGACGGCGGCGACATCGGCGCCGCGGCGTGGACTACCGCGGCCTATGCCGAGCCGGGCTGGAAAACGGGCAACGCGGAACTTGGCTTTGGCGACAGTGATGAAGTCACTGACCTCACTGCCGGCGGCATTAGCAAGAAGGACACCTATTACTTCCGCAAAAAGTTCACGGTGACGAATCCGGCGGCCTACACCTCAGTGACGCTGAATCTTCAGCGCGACGATGGGGCTGTCGTCTATATCAACGGGGCTGATGTCTGGCGGTCCAACATGCCGGCGACGGGTACGATCACTTACGCGACCTCCGCGAGCAGCGCTCAGTCGAATGCGGACGAGGATGCCTTCTGGCCGAAGACCTGGACGATGGCGGTGACGCCGAACCTGCTCCAGGCCGGTGAGAACATCATCGCTGTGGAAGTCCACCAGATCTCCACCAGCCCCAGCGACATCAGCTTCAATCTGGAACTTCTCGGCGCGTCCGCACAAATTGCGTCGTGGCAAACCTCCAGGATGGATGGCGCGCTCCATTTACTCTGGAACGGCACCTTCACGCCGCAGCAAAGCACCACCTTGCAGGACTGGCTGGACCGCCCCGACATCCTCAGCCCCTGGCGCATTGAGCCGGATGGCTGGCGCGGATTCTTCCGGCTGCGGCCGTAGGGTCTTCGCCGGCGTCCCGCACTTGCCACCGGATATGCGCTGGCAATTCCCTGGCAGCCTCTGATAAACGGGGCCGCCGTCACCGTAATTCCCCGTCCCTTTCCCAATCCCCACCCTCCACACGTATGAAACTCCATTCTTTTCTCCCGCTGCTTGCGGGTCTGCTCGCCCTCTCCTGTTCCCCGTCCACTGGCGCTGAAGAGGCGCAGGCGCTCGATATTTTCGATGGTCAGTCACTCAAAAACTGGGATGGCGATCCGCGATTCTGGAAAGTGCAGGACGGCTGCATCACCGGTGAGACGACTGCCGAAGTATCCACAGAGGGGAATACGTTTCTTAAGTGGACCGGCGGCGAGGTCGATGACTTCGAACTGACGCTCGAATACAAAATCAGCGCCAAGGGAAACAGCGGTGTCCAGGTGCGCAGCTTTCCGCTCGACGGAAGTAAGTGGGGTGTGGGTGGTTATCAGGCGGACTTTGAAGGCGGGGACCGCTACTCGGGCATCGTCTATGGCGAGCAGTTTCGCGGCATCCTCGCGGATCGCGGTCAGCGCACGGAGATCGGTGCGGATCACAAGCCGGTGGAGAAGGAGCGTTTTGGCGACTCCAATGAAATCGGCAAGTCGGTGAAGAAAGAGGACTGGAACACGCTGCGCGTGACCTTCAAAGGCTACACGATGGAGAACTTCATCAACGGGACCCGCACGGCGAGTGTTACGGATGAGGACAAGGAGCAGCGCCGCCGCGGCGGTCTCCTTGCCCTGCAACTCCACGCCGGCCCGCCGATGAAGGTGCAGTTCCGCAACATAAAACTCAAGCGGATGCCGCTCGGCGACGTGAAGAAAATCGTCTTCATCGCGGGCCGTGCCAGCCACGGCCCCGGAGACCATGAGCATCGCGCGGGTTCCATGCTGCTGGCCAGGTCATTGAACACCGCGGCGGGCGACAAATTTTACGCCACCGTTTATAGTAACGGCTGGCCGTCGGATCCGACGAAGTTTCAGAATGCCGACGCCATCATCATGTATTGCGACGGGGGTGGCGGGCACATGGTGAATCCTCACCTCGCTGAAGTGGACACCGCCGCCGCGCGGGGTGCCGGAGTGGGCTGCATTCACTATGGCGTTGAAGTCGAGAAGGGTCCCAGCGGCGATGCCTTTCTGAAATGGATCGGCGGCTACTTTGAAATGAACTGGAGCGTCAATCCCCACTGGGAAGCGGAATACAAAGCGCTGCCAAAGCACGCCGTGACCAGTGGCGTCGAGTCCTTCAAGGCCAACGACGAATGGTATTACCACATGCGTTTCCGGGAGGGCAAGAAGAACGTCACGCCTATCCTCATGGCCATGCCGCCGGCGGAAACCCTTGGCCGCGGTGACGGAACCCACAGTGGAAATCCCGCGGTGCGAGAAGCGGTCGCCAAAGGCGAGGCGCAACACATGATGTGGGTCAGTGAAAACGAAGGCGGGAGCCGCGGATTCGGCTTCACCGGAGCGCACTACCACCGGAACTGGAAAGACAACAACTTCCGCAAGGTCGTGCTCAACGCGATCTCCTGGATTGCCAAATCCGAAGTTCCTGCCGGGGGCATCCAATCGCCGCAGCCCACGGACGAGGAGATGAAGGCAAATCTGGATCCGAAATAGCCGCTGGGTGGGTTTTACTGACCGGCACGGAGAATCGGGATTCGGCCGGCGGTTTACCGCAAAAAGTTCCACTTTAAGCTTTCACCGGCCAAACTTTCCCGCTTAACTCGGGTTTAACTGCCCTGCCGCTACAAGTCGTGGCATGGCTGATGCGATGAAAGTTCCCCCCCTCCAAACCTCCATCGTTCGCGCGATTCCCCCACAGGCCATCGTCCGGCAAGCCGTGTTGGCTGCCGCTTCGTATGTTTTGGTTCTGTGTGGCGCGGCCAGCGCTCAGTCAGACCCGGTCGCGCCTCCCCTTGCACTGTTCCCGGCAGTGGAAGTCACCCATGTTACTGACCCGGGGCAGATCAATTTCCTGGAACACTCCCCGGATTTACGGAACTGGGAAGTTATGGGCGAACCGGTTTTTGCGGATGGAGAGAATACCGCTCATATCATGCCGCTGGGAGCGGCGAGCGGGTTTTACCGGCTGAAAGCAGCGACCTATCCGGAAACCGGCAACTCCCGGTGGACGATGTCGGGCAGCCGGATGGTTCTGAACAGCGCGGACGGTGTTTGCGGAATGACTTTTAATGACAAGGCTGCGGGCAAAATGCGGCGCGACACCAGTGAAACCCCTTTCATCTGGAGTTGGCGGCGGGATGGACTCGACAGTGGCGTGGCCACGATTACCTGGCCGGACGGAATCGTCGAAGTCGTGGCGATGCACTTCACCGGGACCAATGCCGGAGTCGTTTCCAGCCAGCGTTTGTCGAACGGATTCCCGGCGGGCGCGAAGACGGGAACATTCCGCGACGACACGGATGGCTCGCTGGCTGTTTCAGCACCCGGCGCACTCGGCGATGCGTTGATTTCTTTTTCCGGTCCCGGCCGGCCGGTTAGTGTGAAAGTGAGCGCTGACGGGACCGGTGGCATCAGCAGCCCGGCGGGCAGGACTGCCTATTCCTGCAACTACACCGTCACCGGTCCTGATACCGCTGATATGAATATGACCTGCACCAACGGTTCCGTTCAGTCATGGAGCCTGACGTTCACCGGGCCGGCCTGCGGGAACTGCTCATGGAAGTCAGAGTTGCACGGGAAACTCCGCCGCGCTTCCACGGGATCGTTCACGATTGCGCCGCGGTAGCCCGGGACCGCGGATTTGTAATCCGCCTCATCAACCTGAGCCTCGCCGTAATGAGCGGCCATCAAAGCTCCGGTCCCTGACATGCTAGTCCCCTCCCATGAGTGGATCGGTCCGGCTTTCCACTCCGGTTTCAAGGTGCCCGGCGAAGCGCTGGGAGAATGCCGGGAAGCCCTTTACGGTGAACTGCACATCGTACCAGCCGTGGCCCTTCTCGACGGGAAACGCGAGTTGCATGGGTTTGCCTTGCTGCACGTCCTCTTCGGAGACCGTGGTGTTGTAGCCGATGATTTCGGCGCGAACCGCGAGTAGTTGCTCCGGGTCGAGATTGGCGAGAAAAAAGATGAGATTACCGGCCTCGTCGGGAGCCAGCGTGATGTCGATCCGCGGATCGCCCGCATCGCCGCGGAATTCGCGATAGTAGCCGTTCGGTCCATGCACGCGCAGGTGATAGGCGGAGTCTGCGAAGTTTTGCAGCGGCCATGCATCCGTGACGGTGCCACCCGGGGCGGCGGCATACGACCACGCGCGGCCGGTGGTCATGCCGTCCGCGTGCAATGCCCGGTGTGCGCCGGGCGCATAGACGTGAAAAGGCGCGCCTGCCGCCTGTTCGCCGAAACGTTCACGGCCTGCGGCGAACGTGACGGCGAAGGCCTTCCTGTCACCCGTGAGCGCACCGTGAACGGCGAGTTCGTAGGGCAGGGGACACGCCGGTCGCGTGCCCATTTCCTGACGCGGCAGCACCGGCAGCGAGGCCGGCGATTTCCTGACCAGGGCGATCTCCGCCGCGCTGAGGGGGCGGGGAATGGACGGCTGTTTCTGGAACTGGGCACGATGCACCGTGCTCAAAAACGTGGTGCGGTCCACTCTGCCAGGGGATGCGTCCTGCTTTTCCGGTGCGGGGCGGAATGCAGACGTGAGGTCGCCGCACATGGCACGGCGCCACGGCGTGATGTTCGGTTCGCGGACAGGCCTGCCGGTTTTCTTTGTCAGGAATTTTTCCAGGAACTGAAGGATGGAGGTGTGATCGAAGACTTGTGAGCAGACATAGCCCCCGCGGCTCCACGGTGACGCGATGACGAGAGGCACGCGATATCCCAGGCCGATGGGGCCGGTGTGTGTGGCGGCAATGGGATTGGTTTCGCGCAGTTTCTCCTCCTGCGCCGCACGGACATACTCCAGTTCCGTCTGCAGGCCGGGCGACGATTTGCCGGTTCCCGGGACCTGCGGATCGGGCGGCACGAAGGGCGGGATATGATCGAAGTAGCCGTCGTTTTCGTCGTAGCAGAGTATGAAAACAGTTTTCCGCCAGACTTCCGGCCGGCTTGTCAGGATGTCGAGGGCCTCGGCGATGTACCATGCGCCATACCATGGCGAGTCCGGGTGATCGGAGAACATTTGGGGAGCCACCAGCCATGAAACCGCGGGCAGCTTCCCGGCGGCGGCATCGGCGCGGAACTGATGCAGCACATCGCCGCGCGGCACCTTCATGCGGCGGGACTGACCGCCGTCGTTGTAGGTCACTTCCTCGAGTTCGCGGTAATGTGGATCGGCTTCATTGGTGGTGAAGGCCTTGCGGTGGATTTCCCTCTGTTGGGCCGGGAGAGCCTGCCAGTTCGCCTCGCTCCACTTCTCCACTTCCTTACGGTAATATTCCAGCGCCCGTGTCCCGGCGGCGGCCTCCTCTTCCATTTCGGGTGTCCATGGTTTCGGACGCTTCTGCATTCTCTCCACCGCGGCGGCGACTTCCTTCATCTTCACCGCAAGAAAATCGCGGTGCCGTTTGGCAAAACGAACGCCGTATTTCTCAAAGTATTCGAGCGCGTTGTCGCCGAAGTTTCCTACCCAGGGTGTAGCTTCGCCGCTGAGACCGGTGTGGACGTAGAGTTCGTTTTGATAGACACGCCACGGAATGCCGAGTTCCTCCAGTCGCTCCGGGAATGACGTCCATGGCAGTCCGGGAACTGCTTCCGCGTCACTGTTGCGCACGCAGGCTTTGGCTGCCGGATCGGAGGAGCCGCGGATCGTTCCGCTCCACAGATGCAGGCGGTTCGGATTTGTTCCTGTCAGGGTGGAGCAAAAGTTCTGGTCACAAACGGTGAAGGCGTCGGCCAGGGCATAGTAAAACGGCAGGTCGTCGCGGGTGTGAAAGCCGAGCGTCAGCGGCAGATGCGCACTCGCCTCACGCACCGGTCTTTTCATGTCCAGCCAGCGGTCGTGTTTTCCTTCATTGCGCGCCTGGGACTGATCCGGCCAGTCGTGCGGCAGGCAGCCGAGCCACGTGGCGTTGCTGTTCTTCAAATCAAGGCGGAACGGCGCGTATGTTTCACCGGCGGCGTTTGATTGCAGCCACACGGGATTTCCGTTAGGGAGCGTGACCGCACGCGGATCGTTGAAGCCGCGCACGCCGCGCAGAGATCCGAAACAGTGATCAAAAGAGCGGTTTTCCTGCATGAGGATGACGACATGCTCCGCGTCGTAAAACGTGCTGCCTGGCGCTGGCTCGATGGCGAACGCTTTCTGAATGGCCGCCGGCAAACCGCCCGCGGCGGCCAGCGCAGCGGCTTTTTTGAGGAAATCTCTTCGTGAATCCATGATCGCATCCTGACCGGGAGGCCGCGGGAGAAAAGTGAAGATGCGCGGCGGGATTGTCAGTTGCGCTGCTCGTGGCCGCGGCTTCTCTCGGCGGCCATGAACCGCACCGCCCTCGCCATAACCGCTCATCCTGATGACATCGAATTCAGCATGGCCGGCACGCT
>JANNVM010000745.1:0-27111 GCA_031414455.1 Verrucomicrobiota bacterium | reverse complement strand
GTACCAACCGGGAAACTGGCGAGATACTTCTCCATCCCGAAGTCAAATTTTTCCGGCACCTTCACCTGTTTGGAAAGGCCATCCTCCTTTGCCGTCTTGACCGCCTGGATCAGCTTCTTCTGAAAGCTTTCGCCGGTCTCTGTCTCGTTGGCCGGCACCTGCCATGCCAGCATGGAAGTATTCATCGCCTGGACCTGCGTTACATACTCGTCCACCAGCTTCTTCTTCTTGTCGGCATTCTCCTTCGTTCGGGAGAGAGACGCTTTCTCAAGGCGGTCCAGTTCGATGACCTTGTCCTTATAGGATTTCTCCGCCGCCTCCGCGGACGAACTGGCGGACCATCCGAGATAGCCGAGCGCCAGCGCACCCACTCCCAGCACGGAGAAATAGATTGTGAGGAACTTGTTTTGTTTTCCCTGACTCATGATTTGCTGGAAATTGGTTACGGCTGCTTGGAACGGATGGGCACCTCCACTTGACGCTTTAGGGGCAGGCGCATCTTAAAGGCATACCCGTCCTTCAGGGCAAGGTCTCCCACTTCGTTGCGGAGGTACTTTTTGAGGAGTTCATCCTCGTTCTTATACTTGAATTCGAAGAACTGCTTCGCCTTTTCACTCGCGGTGATGCTCTTGAAGAACTCCACGGCATTGGTTCCGGCATTCTCTCCGTTGCGGTTAATGGCAACCACAAGGAGGTCCGTCACGAGAGTCTTGTCCTTCGAAAGGGAGGCACCGGCCGGCAGTTTTTCCACATCGAAGCCGTATTGCTCAGCAGTGTCAAAAAGCTGTCCTGGCACATCCTTGCCGTCCGCGCCGACGGGCGATACCTGGACAATCCAGATCTGGTCATCCTTGAGAAGGCTGTTGAGGGTGTCGAACATGTTGACCCAGTATTTCTGATCCCCGAGAGCAGTGGCCAAATGGTCGGCGCGGGCCTGAAACTCCTTTTCCCGTGCTTCCTCTTTTTTAATAGAGGCATCGTATCCGGACAGGGTGCTGATCGTCGCGTCCACCCCGCGCTGGTTCTTCTCAAAGCTGGATGCCGCGGAACTGTTATAAACCCACACCCCGAGGAGCGCGGCAAAGAGCGCGGCGGCAGCCATATAGAGGAACGGCTTGCGGTTCCCCACATCAAGCCGTGCGGCCACTGACTTCGGTGCGAGGTCCAGTTCCATCGGGCAGGACATTTCCCGAAGCGCGAGCCCGACGAGTTCGCCGAGCGTGTGGGCTTCACCACTGACGCGCTCCACATCCACACGCGGACCGACGACCACATTCTTCAGCGGATTAAAGTACTCGACAGGGATGCGCAGTTTCTCCTCAATAACCTCTTTGACGTAAGGCAAATTGGCACCCGCTCCCGCAAGGTAGGCAATCACCGGTGCCGAGCCGCCCTGCTGCTGACGGTAGGCATTCGCCCGGCGCACGATTTCACCATGAATCCGCGACAGCGCGTTGCGGATGACTTTCGACATGGCGTCAATCTCGGGATCCTCGTGGTCCTCATAATTGCCGCCGAGATTCACGAACCCGTCCGCCACTTTGCGCTGCTCAGCGGTTTCGTAATCCACTTCCATTTCCTTGGAAATCGCCTGCGAGAGCGAAGCCCCGCCGGTCGGGAAGCTGGAAATGAAGGCGCGCTTGCCTTCGATGTAAATCAGATTGGTCGTCCGGGCACCGAGGTCAATGAGGACCGCACAGCCGTCACTCTCCGGATAATTATAGCGGAAGGCGTTAAAGAGCGCCACGGGCGCGGCGTCCACGATGTGCGTGGTGACACCGGAAGCCTCCACTGCCGCATTGAGATCATTCAAGTGCTCCGACCGCACCGCCACGATACCCACTTCCATCTCGCCGCCGGTCTTCCCCATTAACTGATAGTCCCACACCGTTTCATTCAGGGGGAAGGGCACCGCCTGCTGCGCCTCGAAGCCGACGATCTTGTCCACCTGGTCCTCCGCCAGTGACGGCAGTTTCACGAACTTGGCGATAAGGCAGTGTCCAGGAATGGCGTAATTCGTTTCCCCGTCACCGGCCCGGAGGGCCGTCGCCAGTTGCTTCACCGCATCGGTGAGCGCATGGCGGCGCGTGCCGTCCGTTGTCGGGTCGCCCGGCATTTCTGCGAAGGCATACTCTTTCAGCATGAGCGAGCCTTTGCCGCCGATGCCAAAACGCGCCATGCCAACGCGCTGTGAGCCGAGATTGAGTGTCAGTACCGATTTCTTTTCTGCCATCGTGAGTCGTGCCTAAAAGCGGCGTTTGAATTGGCCGTCAACGGAAAATGCCCGGGGATTCGTGTGAGGGGTTATTTACCGCGTTCTTCGTAGTGATAGTCAGACCAGAGCACCGAGAACGGAGTCTCTGATTTCCTCTTCAAACCGGCCTCCTTTGCCGGGGCTGTCGGGGCACTCCACCAGGGCTCTTTAGGAGTTCCCGGAGCGCCGGGGCTTACCTTGTACCCCACCATCTCGCCGCCGATCAATATTTCCACTCCCCAGTATTTCACGGCAGTGGGATTTCCCTCCTTCTTGCCGGTAAGACTCTCGATCGTCTGAGGATTGACATACATCGCCGAATGCCCCTCCTCTTTGATCGGCACATTCACATGGACCGTTTCGCCCGTGAGGATGCGACTCTTCTCTTTCGACTGCCCCTCCAGATAAACGTAATACTTGACGGTCACTTCGGAGTAGGCCCGCTGCTTGGTATCCTTGGCCTTCTTGGAGAATACCGCTTCGCAATCCACTTCGATCTCCAGCCAGTCCCTCGGAGTCCAGCGTTTGTCTTTCGGACCTTCAGCCGGAATCTTCGGCGACTTCTGCACTCCCACGTTCACCTTGCTGATTTTGACCAGCTCTTCCTGCTGGGCCGCCCCTCCCGCTGCGGGAGCCTGAGCCATCACGACAATCGGTTGGAAAACGACAGCGCCGCAGGCGATGATGGCTGCGGCAGACAGAACGGTGAGGGTCTTCATAGAGTGGGCTGATTCCTGAATTTTTGCGGACGATGGAGATTTTTCTGCCCCGAGGCTAGAAAAAAATACTACACCCCCTAAGATTTTTGGCTGAGGGGCGCGAGACTAGGGGCCTGACAATGGGGAAGCAAATCAAAAGTGCCTCTCAATCGAAAAAATCCCGTCCGCCCCTGACGGGCGGGGCAGAAGGGGGCCAGGGAGACGATATCCGGGCAGGCCGGAGGCCCTGCGGAACGGCAACCGGGACGGACTGCGTTACTCCAGCTATCACAGCGTGACGCAGGGCCTCAGGCCTGCCGTTCCGCAGTGCTTCCAGCCTGCTCCCGCTGTTGCGTTCTGTGCCACTGAGTCCCCGCCATAAGCCTGGCGGTTATCAAAACTCCGCACTGCCCGGAGTCCGGGCGTAGGGGATGACGTCCCTGATGTTGCTGACGCCAGTGATGAACATCAGCAGGCGCTCGAAACCCATGCCGTAACCGGCGTGGGGCACGGAGCCGTATTTCCGCAGGTCGGTATACCACCAGTAATCCTCCGGCTTCACCCCGTGGCGCTCCATATTGGCAAGGAGAATTTCCATACGCTCCTCGCGCTGACTGCCGCCGATCAGTTCCCCGATGCCGGGCACCAGCAGATCCATCGCCGCCACGGTGCGATCGTCGTCGTTCACGCGCATGTAGAAGGGTTTGATCTCCTTTGGGTAGTTATAGACGGTGACCGGGCACTGAAAGTGTTTTTCGGTCAGGTAACGTTCGTGTTCACTTTGAAGGTTGGTGCCGTACTCCACGGGATACTCGAACTTCTGCCCGCAGGTGAGCAGGATATTGACCGCCTCTTCGTAGGTGACGCGCTGGAACGGGCGCCCGGCCACGAACTGGAGCCGGGCGAGCAGTTCCTTGTCCACAAATTTGCCGAAGAATTCCAGGTCCTCCGCGCAGTCGGAGAGCGCGAACTGCACCATGTATTTCACATGTGCCTCAGCGAGGTCCATGTCGCCCGCGAGATCACAGAATGCCACTTCAGGCTCGATCATCCAAAACTCCGCCGCGTGGCGCGACGTGTTGCTGTTTTCCGCACGGAAGGTGGGACCGAAGGTATAGACTTTCCCCAGCGCACAGGCGAACGTCTCTGCCTCCAGTTGCCCGCTCACGGTAAGGTAGGCATTGCGGCCAAAGAAATCCTCCTCCGGTTTCGCCGGGGCCCCCTGCGGCAGGGTCGTGACGCGAAACATCTCCCCTGCCCCCTCGCAGTCACTCGCGGTGATGATCGGCGTATGCACATTCACAAACCCCCGCTCCTGAAAAAACCGGTGCACGGCAAATGTCATACGGCTGCGCACCCTGAAGACAGCCCCAAACAGATTCGACCTTGTGCGCAGGTGGGCGATGCTGCGGAGAAATTCCAGAGTGTGCCCCTTCTTCTGCAGCGGATAGGAATCATCGGCCGTCCCCACCAGCAGCAGTGACACCGCCTGAACCTCCCATTGCTGCCCCTGCCCCTGACTTGGCACCAGTTTCCCTTCGACCTTCACCGAGGCACCGGTCGTCATGTGCGCCACGTCTTCGTAGCCCGGAATTCCCGCATCCGCCACCACCTGGATGCCCTTGAGGCAGGAGCCGTCGTTAAGTTCGAGGAACGAAAACGCCTTGGCGTCCCGGCGCGTGCGCACCCAGCCGGCGAGGGAAATAACGTCGCGCGGCCCGGTGCTGTGGAGTGCTTCTTTGACAGTGGTGTGCATGAGAGCGGCATACTCAGTGTCCGCTGATCCCGCAAGGGAATGGCCAGCAATCCGCGGTCAGGCCGCGGATTGCATCAGACCCCTCAGGTAGCCGGCGGCGAAGAGCCGTCCCAGCATTTCATATCCCGGCGTCGCATTCGACTCCCCGGCCATACTGGGGGCGTGGTCCGGCCGCAGTGTGCCTTTATAACCGATATCCCTGAGCGTCCGAATCACGGCGGGCATGTCGATTTCGCCGTTGTCGTGCCAGGTTTCGATGAAGTGACTGGCAGTGCCGCGAACATTGCGGGCGTGGACGAAAAAGATCTTCTCAGCCAGCGACTGAATGCCCGCGATGACATCCTCGCCCGCCGGTTGCAGCGAGCCGACACAATAACAAATGCCGTTCGATGGGCTCGGCACCAGTTCCACCGCACGACGCAGCGCGGCATTGGAAAACAGGATGCGCTCCTGGCCGAGCAATTCCGGCAGCGGCGGATCGTCGGGATGCAGCGCGAGTTTGATCCCGGCATCCTCGGCGACAGGAAGGACTTCGTTGAGAAAACGCTCCAGATTCTCCCACAACTGCGCGGCCGGTGTCGGCACCGGTGGCTTGCCGTCGGCGTCAGTCACGTTGCGTCCGACGTTGGCGAGATTAAATTCAGTAACGCGCGCCCCGCCGCGCTCGGGAACTTCACTGCCCGTGCGCTGCCAGTCTTCATCGGGCATCCAATTATAGCAGAGCACCTTCATCTCCTGCTCCGCCATGAGCCGGATGAGCGTTTTGAAGTCCTTCGTCTGCTGCTCCCAGCCCGGGAGCCGGTGCACCATTTTCAAATGCGGCACCTTTCGTTCAAGGTGTGTCAGTTTCATGCCGGCCGCCTCCACCATGCGCCGCGCGTCACGAAACGCCGCCGCGTCGAGTCCGGGAAAGGTCAGTACCATGTCACTGACGCCCACCTGCGCAGCGAGCTGGAGATTCCGTTCGTTGAACGGATTGACGATCATGGAAAGTCTCATGCCCACATCGTCGCCAAAGCAGGGCCGAATGCAATGCCCGCGGCTTTGCATTCGGGCTCCAGCCTCAGAACTCCTGATGCCTGTGGAAATGAGATGAGCCGGGTGTCTGAGTTCGGTGTCCACCCTTCAGCAAAGAACCGGCGGGCCGATGGGGACGGGGAGTAACGAAGTTCTAAATTATCTCCGCCAAACGCGCCAGCATTCGAGGAAGCCGTCCGCGAAATCATTCGGCCTCGCTGCCACCCACGCCTCTATTTCCGCCGGCGAAAACCACTGACCGGTCTCGATTTCCGCGGCGGGCCAGCGCAGTTTGCCGTCCCATTGGGTGGTAAAGAACTCCACGAATTCCCACCCCGTGCCGGCGCAGGCGGCGACTCGTCCGGCAAGTGCGAGGCTTTCCGCCGTGGTGCGAATGCCCAGTTCCTCCTCCAGTTCCCGCACCGCGCAGGGCAAATAATCTTCGCCGGCATCCAAATGACCGGCGGCGCTGCTGTCCCATTTGCCCGGCTTCTTGTCTTTCAGGTGGCTGCGAAGCTGGAGAAAGACGTCGCCGCGCGTATTCGTCACTAAGATGTGGACGGCACGGTGCATCCAGTCATTGGCATGAACTTCACGGCGGGTCGCCTGGCGCACGACGTGGTTTTGCCCGTCCACCACATCGAAGATCTCATCGCCGCTCTGCGCGATGTTCTTCAAGGCATGTCCGTCGAACGCATTTGTCAGGGCGAGCCATTGCTCCAGAGTCAGTTCCTGGCCGCGCGCCATCGGATTGACCCCGGCCGCGGCTGCGAGTTCCTCCCACGGCAGGGTGTGCGGCGGCAGCAGGTTTTTGAGCATCTTCCGCCGCTGTGAGAACCCGGCGGCAATCAGACGGTCGAAGATATCCTCATCAAAAACCGGCAGC
Organism: Verrucomicrobiota bacterium; assembly: GCA_031414455.1. Taxonomy (GTDB): domain Bacteria; phylum Verrucomicrobiota; class Verrucomicrobiia; order Verrucomicrobiales; family V1-33; genus V1-33. The sequence goes on along the minus strand of JANNVM010000745.1, from coordinate 20,500 downwards.
CCCGCCCGCAGACGCGGTGTGAGGAGAATGACCCCGCTGTCCACTTTCGGACGCGGCACGAAAATATCCGGCGGCAGCTTTCGCAACATCTTCGTCTGCCACCGGATCTGCGTGCGCAGACTGAGCAGTCCGTAGTCGCTGGTGCCCGGAGCGGCGCAGAGACGGTCGCACACCTCCTTTTGCAGAGTGAAGACGGCACGCTGCACCGGACTGGGACTCTGCAGCCAGCGCCTGACAATTTCGGTGCCCACGGAGTAGGGAAGCGCTCCGATCACTTTAAGCGGCTGCGTTTTGAAATACGGACGCAAATCAAATGTCAGGGCGTCACCGTGGATTACCGTGACTTCCGCCCGCCCGCCAAAGCGCCCGCGCACCTCCTCCACCAACTGGTCATCCTTCTCCACCAGGATGAGCTGCGCCGCCCTGCCAGTCAGATGTTCCGTGAGCGCTCCCATGCCCGGGCCTATTTCGATCACCGTATCGCCCGGCTGAATGTCGAGTTGGTCCACGATCCAGGCCGCGACGTCCCGGTCGGTCATGAAATTCTGCCCCATCCCCTTCCCCGGCTCGATGCCGCGGTCGTTCAGGGTGCGCCGGGTGCGGCGCTGGTCGTCGGTCTTGTAATGGCGGGGCATGACGGGATTGGAACAGAAGGAAGTGTTGCGCTCGAAGCGGACTCAAAAAAGGAAATCAAGTCAGATCCGGGATGCTCCCCGGCCCGACGGTCAACAGCACAGCCGGAGGCTGTCCGAGGGCCGTAAACTCATCAGATGGATGTTTTTCAAAAAAATTTCCAAGAAAAGCTGGAAATTTATAAACAAATCACTAGAATCACTGAAATTCAAGATGGCTTAAATATTTATGGAGAATCGTTAATTTATATTGACCATGAAATTCAGATTGGTTAATCATTCTGACACCTGATCGAAATTTTCATTATTTTCCCATCTTCCCAATGAGTGCCAAACTCTCAGAACTCCATCGAACCTTGACGTTGATTCACGGCGGAGAGCGGCGGAGTCAAGGGGAGTCATCATGGGGCCACCATGTCACGCAAGTCGCTGATTCTCCTGGAAAAACTCACCGTCGAGGGAGCGCCAGTGAGCCCGGTGGAAAGTTTCCGTCAGCCATATTCAACCTCAACAGCGGAGGGCCATCGCCATGCATTGGAATCTTCTAAGTCGTCTCAACCGTTTCACTGGCTCTGAAATCAAGCAGTGGTTTGAGGGATTTGGTTTGACGATGACACAACCGGAGTTTGCTCCCGCCGGCGGTCCACTGAGATGGAATCACCTTCACAATGACGGGAGTCCGCCCATCAAGGATTACCCCTCCGGGCGGGGATTGACGGGTATTGGCGACGGATCCCGCTGGTCGAACCTGAGTGCCGGCGACTCAAGCGACAACGCCGGCGCAGAGGATCTTGAAGGCATCTATCATATTCCGGTAATGCCTAACGAGGTGATCGAGTGGCTCGCACCGGGTCCTGGCAAATTGCTGATGGATGGGACATTCGGGGGCGGCGGTCACACCAAGCGGCTGCTGGAGCGGGGATCATGTGTCATGGCCCTGGATCGTGACGCCGATGCGCTCATGCAGGCGCAGGAACTTGCGGAAGAGTGGCAGGATGATTTTGTGGCGCTGCGCACGACGTTTGACCGCTATTCGGACATTCTCGAAGAAGCCGGCGTCGGCGGCGTTGATGGCATCCTGCTGGATGTGGGCGTTTCCAGTTGGCAGGTGGACTCGCCGAACCGCGGCTTCAGCTTCCGCTTCGACGGGCCGCTCGACATGCGCATGGATCGTGATTCCCCTCTAACTGCTGAGGAAATCGTGAACACCTGGCCGCAGGAGGAACTCGCGCGCATCATCTACACCTACGGAGAGGAAAAAGCCTCACGGCGCGTCGCGGCAGCCATTGAGGCCCGGCGCAGACAGAAGGCGATTCTGACGACTGCGGAACTCGCCGATCTCGTGGCGTCTGTTATTCCCCGTCACAGCGGCGCGCATCCCGCGACGAAAGTATTTCAGGCGCTCCGCATCGCGGTAAATGACGAACTCGGATGCCTCGAACGGGCCCTGGAGCAGGCCCACCGGTGGCTTCGACCTGGCAGCAGGCTGGCGGTTATCACCTTCCATTCGCTCGAGGACCGGATCGTGAAAAACTACATGCGCCGTCATTCCGAGCCCACCATCGACCGCCCGGAGTGGCCGTCGGCACGGCCCAATCCGGAGTGTTATTACCGCCTTCCGGTGCGCAAAGCCATCACCGCCGGCGAAGCAGAACTTGCGGCCAATCCGCGTTCCCGCTCCGCCAAACTCCGCATCGCCGAACGGCTTGCTTAATCTTTTTGCCTCAAGTTCATGGCTGCCCGCCGTCCCAAACATACCCCCAACCGGCTTGGCCACTTCATGGTGGCGAACTGTGTCATCGCCGCCGTGATTCTCGCGGGCATCGGCATGACCTACGCATGGCTGAGCTGGCAAAAGAAAGAGAGGGGAGATGCCAACAACCTCACGGGCAACGCCATCAAGCAGCTCAAGCGTCAGCGTCAGGCGCTGCAAGGCCGTATGATGGCCCGGCTCGACAGTGCGGAACTCCGTCAGCTAGTCGATGGCATGGCCCTCGGACTCATTGATATTCCCGCCGGCCGTCTCGTCAAAGTGGACCCCATCGCTCCCCCGTCACCGCGCCAATGAAACCAGGCAAACCTGTTACCAGTATCGAACCCGGCGACGGCACCCTGCGCCGGCGGGCGGTGCTGGCGGCCGGGCTGCTGCTCACCGCATTCAGCGGGCTCTCCTACCGCCTCGTTCACCTCCAGGTGGACCGCCACGAATACTACGACGCTGTCGTCGCCGGCAAGCATCAGCGCACCGATATTCTCGAAGCTCACCGCGGCAGGATCTTCGATACCCGCTCCCAGCTCCTTGCAGGCGATGAGCCCGTGCAAAATGTCGTTTTCGATCTCGGCTTCTTCAAACAGAAAAATGCTCTCGCCGACGCTATCAAACTGAGCGAGGGGATGAAATCTGCGGATATCCTTGATATTTGGGACGCGGAGGAAATCCGGCAGCGCTATCTGGATCGGGTCACTCCACTGCTGGCGCAGTTCTCAGGACGACCCCGGGAGGAGATCACGAAGTTGATCGCCTCAAAGATGACCCCGCGGCTTTCCGGCGAAGTCGTCATCATCAGCGAGCTGGGAATACAGGACGGCATCCTGCTGCGGGCGGCTCTGGAGAAAGCGGAACTCGGCACGTGGCAGGAACGCCGCGGCCGCATTGGCGGTGTGTTGTTTAAGGACTCCTTCGCCCGCCGCTACCCTGCCACCGTCCCGCTGTTCCATTTCGCGGGGAAAGTAAAGGCCGGCACCGATGTCGAACCATTTGGCGTCTGTGGCATTGAGAAGTATTACAACGACCAGCTCAAAGGCACCCCCGGCCAGCGCGTGCTCGTAGTGGATGGTCAGGGCAATGAACTCGCGGCCAATCGCGGAGAGGTCACCAGGCCTGTCAATGGCGCCAGCATCCGCACCACCTACGACACCGGCCTCCACGAACTCGTCCTCAGGGAAATCGATTTGCCGTCCGAACGCCCGGACGATATCAGCGTCGCGCAGATGAATCCCAACCGTGTCATTGTCGTGCTTTTCGAGCCGAAGACGATGGCTCTCCGCGCGGTGGTGACACGTGATTTCACCCGCCAGCCCGACGCCGGGCCGCTGCTGATGAATGACGCCATGGAATATGTCTATGAGCCGGGCTCGACGATCAAAGTCGCCACCATTTCCGCCGCGTTGAGCAACGGCAGGGTAAGCCCCGCAACCTCGCTCTCCATAGATCCGGACGGCGACCGCACCTACGACGACGAGGACATTGAGCCTATCGAGGATGATCACGCCTATCCTTCGCTAACGGTTGAAGGCATCATGGTTCACTCCAGCAACATCGGAGCCTACAAACTCGCCCGCCAGGTCGGCCTCACGAAATTCCGCGAATACCTTGATGCCCTCGGATTTGCCAAACTCACTGGTGTCAACCTGCCGCTCGAACAGCGCGGCTGGTTTCCCAAAAAGTGGAACATGCAGAATCTTTCGCGCGTGGCCTATGGATACACCTACTCGGTGACACCGGCGCAAATGTGTGCACTGCTTGGCTGCGTGCTCAATGACGGCCAGTGGCTTCCGCTGCGCACCGCGGAGGCCTGGACCGATGAGCAGGGGCGCACGCTGCAGGACATCGGGAGCCCCGCGCCGCGCCAGCCGGTAACCGCCACCGCCGCACGTCAGGTCAGGCAAATGCTCGTCCAGGTGGTGGAAAAAGGCACCGCCAGGCTCGCCCGCAGCAACTATTACGAAATCGGGGGAAAGACGGGAACCGCCAACAAGATCAATTCTCTCACAAAGACTTACGACAGGCACCGCCAGGTCGTCAGTTTTCTCGGCTATATCTCCGCGGGCGACGGCCCGCGGCTTGGAGGCATTGTTATTATAGATGAGCCGAAGCTTTCCGAAAAAATGAACTACGGCGGGCGCCTCGCCGCACCGCTTTTCCGCCGCATCGCCGAGAAGGCCATGACCTACTACGGCGTGCCGCCTCAGTTCGCCGTGAATGAGCAACCTGCGGCAAAAAAACCGAAATGAATCTCAAGGAAATACTGGATGGCGTCGGCAGAGTGAGCACCTTCGGTCCTCTCGACAGGGAGATCACGGCACTCACCGTGGACTCGCGTGAAGTGAAGGACGGCACCCTCTTCGCCGCCATTCGCGGTGAGAAGGCCGACGGTCACGACTACATTGATACCGCGCGCGCCAATGGCGCATCCGCCATCATGGCTGAGCGCGACGTGCCGCAACTCTATCGCGACACCTGGCTGCAGGTTCCGAACAGCCGCAAAGGCATCGCCGAAGCCGCTGATGTTTATTTTGGCCGCCCGTCCGATGACATGCTGGTCTGCGGCATAACAGGCACTAACGGCAAGACGACCACGGCCTTTCTGCTGCATCACCTCCTCACCGAAGCCAAGGGCCGCTGCGGACTTATCGGCACCGTGAAATACGACACCGGACTGGGCCCGCAGCCGTCATCACACACCACGCCTGACTGGATCGCCGTGCAGCGTCTGCTTTCCGAAATGCGCACCAACGGCTGCCGCGGCGCGGCCATGGAGGTCAGCAGCCACGCGCTCCACCAGAGCCGTGTGCATGGCATTCGTTTCGATGCCGGCATCTTCTGCAATCTCACTCAGGACCATCTCGACTATCACGGCACGATGGAGGAATACTTCCTGGCCAAGGCCGGATTGTTCGAACACATGGTGGACCAGGGAGGGCCGAAAAAGCCGTCGGCCATCATCAACAGTGAGGATCCTTACGGGCGCCGGCTCGTGCAAATGTACGAGGGCAAACTGAACGTCGTAAAATTCGGCATGGGCCTGACAGCGGACTTCCGGGCCACTGACATGCGCACGCAGGTGACGGGGACACAGTTCACCCTCGAGGCGCGCGGACGCACGTTTATGGTGCGGCTGCCGCTCATCGGCCGTTTCAATGTCTATAACGCGCTCGCCGCACTCACTTCGGCATGGGCCATGGGACTCAACCTGCGCGAAGCGATCACGAACATGGCCCGCGCCCCTCAGGTGCCTGGCCGGATGCAGAGTGTGGCCGAGAACAAGCCGTTCCGCGTCTTCGTTGATTATGCGCACACACCTGACGCTCTGGAGAATGCGCTCAAGACGCTGAAAGACCTCGAGCCGCGGCGCATCTTCACCGTCTTCGGCTGCGGCGGCGACCGCGACCGCACCAAACGCCCGAAGATGGGCGCGGTGTCACAGCGCCTGAGCAGTTACAGCATCGTCACCAGCGACAATCCGCGCAGTGAAGACCCGGAGAAAATCATCGCCGACATTCGCACAGGCATGAGCGGCGACAGGGTGGAGAGCATCGTGGACCGCAGGGAAGCCATCGCCAAAGCCATCAGCATGGCCGGGGGCGGCGATGTCGTGCTCATCGCCGGCAAGGGGCACGAACAAGGCCAGACTTTCGCCAATGAAACCCTGCCGTTCGATGATGTCAGGGTCGCGCAGGGCGTGCTGCGCGACTGGGTTCTGCCAGACCGTGACTACCGAAAATGAAAGCAATCACTTTGGAAACAGCAGCAGACTGGAGCGGCGGGGTCCTCGTGCAGGGCAGCGCCGCCGCCACTGTCGCGGCTGTATCCACGGACACCCGCGCGAGTCCCCGGGGCGCGCTCTTCGTCGCGCTGTGCGGAGAAAAATATGACGCCCACGATTTCCTGCCGCAGGCGGTGGCGGGCGGTGCGGGTGCGCTGATGGTGAGCCGCCGTAACGGTTATCCGGAAGGCATGGGGATTATTCGAGTCGAAGATACCCTCGCAGGTCTCCAGCGGCTGGCCCGGAACTACCGTCGTGACTGGGGCGGCATCGTCATTGGCCTAACGGGAAGCAACGGCAAGACCTCGACGAAGGATTTAACGCGCGCCATCCTCAGTCAGCGGTGGAAAGTGAATGCCACGAGGGGCAACCTGAACAACCATGTCGGCCTGCCGCTCACCGTGCTGGCGACGGAGCCTGACGACAAAATTGCCGTCTGCGAGATGGGCATGAATCACCCGGGTGAAATCGCCCCGCTCGCAGCCATCGCCGCGCCGGATGTAGCCATCATCACGAACGTCGGCACCGCCCACATCGAGTTCATGGGCAGCCGCGAAGCCATCGCTGTGGAGAAGGGCATGCTCGCAGAGGCGGTGCCTGAGAACGGCTGTGTGGTGCTGAACGCCAACGATGATTTCACGCCGTCCCTCGCCCGCCGCAGCAGCGCGAAAGTGCTCACTGCCGGCATCGACGCCGGTGATGTCAGGGTTTCCGGTCTCGTCACCGATGCGACCGGCAGTCGCTTCACACTTTACCTGCCCGATCAGTCGTTCGCCGCCGTGCACCTGCCGGTACCGGGCCGCCACATGGCAGGAAATGCTGCGCTGGCCTCCGCCGCCGCATTCCATCTCGGCATGAGGATCGAGGAAATCACCGCCGGTCTTGAATCCGCACAGCTTACCAAAGGCCGCCTCCAGATCCGCCGCGCCGGCGGCCTGACATTTCTCGACGATACCTACAACGCCAACCTCGACTCGATGCGGGCCGCTCTGGAAACCCTCGCCGGATTTTCCTGTGAGGGACGCCGCATCGCCGTGCTCGGGCGCATGGCGGAACTTGGCACCCATGCCGAAAAAGACCATCACGCCGCGGGTGAGGCCGCATGGCGCAGTGGTATCGACGAACTCTGTGTCGTCGGCACCACAGATGCGCCGCTCATTGCCGGCGGCTTCCTCGCCGCCGGCGGCAGCCCCTCTGCGGTGCGGGCCTTCCCGGATTGCCCGTCGTGTGCCGGTCACCTGCGCCGCACGGCCACACCGGCCGATCTCATCCTCGTCAAAGGCAGCCGCTCCGCCGCCATGGAGAAGGTCATCGAACTCCTCACCGCCTGACTCATGCTCCACTGGATCTACCAACTCTTCAAAGGAAGTGATATCTGGCTCTCGAAGCTGACTAACGTCTTCCAGTATCAGACGTTCCGCGGGTTCGCCGCCTGCCTGATCGGGTTCGGTCTGAGCCTGCTCCTCGGAGACAGGGTAATTCGCAAACTCATCTCGATGAAGATCGGTCAGCCGGTACGCACGGCCGAGGAAGTACACAAGCTGTTTGAACTTCATGGCAGCAAAGCCGGCACGCCCACGATGGGCGGGGTTCTCATCATTGGCAGCATCGTGGCCGCGGCGCTGTGCTGCTCCCGGCTTGATAATCCGCTGCTCTGGCTTGTGCTCTATGTAACGCTGGGACTCGGTGCGCTCGGCTTCGTGGACGACTATTTGAAGGTCGCGAAAAAGAACAGCAAGGGTGTCAGCGCGCGCGGCAAGCTCATCGTACAGTGGACGGTGGGACTCACCGCCGGCTGGTTTCTTTATCGCCTGCCGAGCCACGAGGGATTCTTCAATATGCTCCAGGTGCCGTTCTTCAAGAACGTAAGCTGGGACATGGGCTGGCTCACGGTGCCCTTTTTCGCCATCGTCATCGTTGGTTGCTCCAATGCCGTGAACTTCACCGACGGCCTCGACGGGCTGGCCAGCGGCTGCACGGTGAGCGCAGGGCTCGCTTATGCCATTTTTTGCTACATTGCCGGGCACAGCGTGGCGGCGGAATATCTCAATATCAAACACGACCAGGACGTGGGGGAGCTCGCCCCCGTGGCACTTGGGCTCGTTGGAGCGGCCCTGGGCTTCCTGTGGTTCAACTGCCACCCGGCCCGCATGTTCATGGGCGATACCGGCAGTATGGCCATCGGCGGCTGCATCGCATCCCTTGCCATTTGCTGTAAGCAGGAGATCGCGCTCGTCGTCGTCGGCGGCGTTTTTGTCGCCGAGGCCATGTCGGTGATCATGCAGGTTGGCTGGTTCAAGGTTAGCCGCAGGATTTATGGAGAGCCGCGGCGGCTGTTCCGCATGACTCCGATTCATCACCATTTCGAACTCAAGGGCTGGAAGGAAACCCAGGTCATCACCCGCTTTTGGGTCATGAGCCTTATCTGCGCGCTGCTCGGTCTCGCCACGCTGAAACTTCGCTGAAACATGATCGCCGCCTCACAGAAATACGCTGGTCGCCATCTTGCCGTGCTCGGTCTCGGCAAGAGCGGTGTGGCAGCGGCGCGCCTCGCGCAGAGGCTCGGCGGCAGCGTAACGGTTCTGGACAGCGGGAATACTGAAGCCCTGCACTGGAGCGCGACGGAATTGCAGGCCGAAGGTATCCCCTGTGTGGTCGGTGACGCGGCGCTGGAGTGTGCGGAGAAGTTCGATCTCGCAGTGCTCAGCCCGGGCATTGATCCGGCATGGAAGATCGCCGCCAACCTGACATTACGCGGCGTGCCGGCGATGGGGGAGGTGGAGTTCGCGGTACAGAACACAACACTGCCTTATATCGCTATCACGGGGACCAACGGAAAAACCACCACGACGGAGCTGACTGCCGCCATTCTAAACGGAGCCGGCGTGAAGTCCCTCGCCTGCGGCAATATCGGCCTCGCTCTCAGCAGCGTGGTGCTTGATGCGACGCCGGTTGATGTACTGACCGTGGAGGTCAGTTCGTTTCAGTTGGAACTCATCGAGACCTTTCATCCGCGGGTCGCGGTGTGGATGAATTTCGCGCCCGATCATCTCGACCGCCATCCTTCGCTGGACGCTTATCGTGCCGCGAAACTGCGGATTTTTGAAAATCAGACCGCGGACGACACCGCCGTGCTCAACGGCGCGGAGGACTACCCCGCGTTGCCGGCAAGGCGCGTCACTTTCAGCGCATGGAACTGCGGCGGGGATTACACTTACAGAGACGGGGGAATCCACCACTGCGGTGAGCATTTCGTGGATTTGGCGCAGACGAATCTCCGCGGTTTGCATAATGCGGAGAACATCATGGCCGCTGCGGCGGCCTGTCAGGCATGGGGAGTGCCCTTCAGCGCCATGCAGGCAACACTGCGCAGTTACAAGCCACCGCGGCACCGGTGCGAACTCGCCGGCACAGTGGACGGGCGGGAGTTCATCAATGACAGCAAGGCCACCAACATTCACGCCATGGAAAGTGCCCTGCGCGGCATGACTTCCAGAGTGGTGCTCATCGCCGGCGGCAAGGACAAGCATCTTGATTACTCTCCGGTGAAACCCCTCATCCGGAAGCAGACGACACACGTCTTCACCATCGGCGAGATTGGCCAGGCACTCGCTGAATGCTGGCGCGCCGACTCCACATGCCTCGCCTGCGCAAGCCTGGAGGAAGCGGTCCGCGCCGCATATGCCGCAGCACAGCCCGGGCAGATCGTGCTCTTCGCGCCTGGCACCTCGTCTTTTGATATGTTCACCGGCTATGACCACCGGGGGAACTCCTTCACTCAACTCGTCCAACAACTAACGACCAACCCATGAAACTGCCAACCATCAGAAAACAAGCCCACGGGCGCCGCCGTCGCGGGCGCGGAACTTCAGTCTGGAACATGCTCACTGGAAAGCGGGGCCGGACGCACCGTCTTTCCGCAAACGTCACCAGCGAGGGCGACTGGGAGGTGGAAGTGCCGCAGATCCGCATGTCGCGGGCTTTTGCGGTCATGCTCGTACTGCACATCGTCGCTGTCGGGGGGCTCTTTGCCTTCCGCATCTGGGGCCGGGACGACGAGCCGGCGACCAGTGCCGCAGTGGTGGAATCAACCGGCGGACCCGCCACCATCAGCGCCCTCGACCCCGCGGTCGCCGCTGAGATTTCCGAGGCACCGGCGGAGGTCATCCCGCCACCCACGTCCGAGCCGGTAAAGACTTACATCTGGCATCCGGGCGACAGCCTGCCACTGGTAGCCGCGAGCCTGGGCGTTTCCAGCAGCGCTCTGCGCGAAGCAAATCCTGACAAGGCCCTCGCGCCCGGCGCGGAACTCGTGGTGCCGCGCACCGGGCGGGTCATCGTCAGTCCGGACAGCCGTGCCGTCGAAGGCCAGGCAACGCCAGTTTTCGATCCCGCGGCCAAAGGGGTTGTACCTGCCGAACCCCTGCCTCCGAAGGCACTTGTGGTGCCTGAACTATTGGCGGATTCTGAGATTCCGGATGTGCTCCCGTCCCACGAAAGCGAGGCCGCGGCAACTCAGGCCCGGGTCATCGCCACGACCTCCGTCCCGGCAAAGACCGTCCCGGCAAAGACCGCCCCGGAAAAGGCTGCTCTGGCAAAGACCACACCACCGAAGACCAAAGCAGCGCCCCCCGCCCCAAAAGCCAAACCGGTTGCCATCGTGACCACTCCGTCCGCCCCGGCCACACCCGCGCGCGTCGTCGGGCAGCGTGCGCACGTGGTAACCAAAGGTGACACGGTTTACAGTTTGGCCCGCAAGTATGGCTTCAGCGCGGAGGAAATCGCCAAAGCCAACGGCCTCGACGCCGGCTACAATATCAAGCTGGGCCAACCGTTGCGCATCCCTGTAAAGCGGTAGCTCCAGGCACCCGGTATCTTTCATTCTGCATTTCACCGTGACCCGCCGGTCTGCCATCGCCCTCATCACCTGTGTCGCCCTGCTTACGGTGCTGGGGTTCATCATGCTCATGAGCACCGGCGGATTCAGTCAGGAATCAGCGCACGATGAATGGGTGGGCATGAAGCGTCAGGCTGTCTGGCTTGGCGTGGGAGTCATCGGCTGCGCGATCATGGCAAGGCTCGACTACCACCGTCTGCAGCGCTGGGCGCAGCCGATATTCTGGCTCTGTGTGGGCTTGCTGATCCTTTGTTTCATTCCCGGCATTGGCCATTCACGGGGCGGCGCGAGCCGCTGGATCAATATCGCCGGGTTCAAAGGGCAGCCTTCGGAACTGGCCCGCATCGGGGTGCTGATCGCCCTCGCGGCGTGGTGCGCCCGGTTTCGCGACCGGCGGCAGTCCCTGACGTGGGGTTTCGCGCTGCCGCTGGCGGTAATGTGCCTGCCCATCGGGCTTATCGCGGTGGAGGTTGACCTCGGAACCGCCGGACTGCTCTTCATCGTTAGCGCCGCCGTGCTCTTCATCGCCGGCACGCGATGGATTTACATTCTCGCGATGATCATGGCCGGCGCGGGCATCATGTATGGCGTCATCTTTGTGGGAGACAGCAAAACTTCCAACAACCGCCGGGCCCGCATCGTGGCCTTCCTCCATTTGGAGGATGCACAATTCGCCAGGGAATTTCCTGACGTTGCGGAGTTGAACGAACAGCAGACCCAGGGCATCTACGCCCTCGGCAGCGGCGGCCCAATCGGCAAAGGCCTCGGCGACGGCGTGCAAAAGCAACACTATCTGCCGCTTTGCCACACCGACTTCATTTTCCCCGTCATCGGTGAGGAACTCGGCATTGCCGCCACCCTCGGCACCGTCCTGCTCGTGCTGGGTATCGCATTCAGCGGCCTGCTCATCGCCGCTCATGCGCCTGACAGATTCGGCAAACTCCTCGGCACCGGCCTCGTGCTGCTTATCGTCGTGCAGGCACTCATCAATATGGGCGTCGCGACCGGCTGCCTGCCCAACAAAGGCATGCCCCTGCCCTTCGTGAGCTACGGCGGTTCCAACCTCTGCTGCTGCCTGCTCTCCATCGGCATCCTGCTGAACATCTACCGCCAGGGACGCCCCGTCGTGCTCGCCAGTGATCCCCTGCTCGGCCGGCCGAAACTCACGCCGGCGGTCTAGGAGCGGGCATGCCACACGCGACTTGCGCGGCCCGGTGCCGCCGCTACGCTCGACGCCGGTTTTCTCCCTCTCTTCCTTTATAATACCATGCGCTGGCCCAACGAACGTGTTCTCGTCATTCCCCGTCCTCTCTTTGATTCCCTCGGTGCCTTTGAAGGCCTGACCACCGATGTGGACCGCTACCTGCCCGCCTTTCTCGATCCGGCCAATAATCACTTTCTCGCCCGCGACGACGCCGAGGAAGACCCTGGCCACAAGCAGATCATTCCCTACGCGCTCTTCCACTGCCGCGGCCGCTACCTGCACTACGTGCGCGGCGGCAAAGGCGGCGAAAAACGTCTCGCCGACAAAGGCTCGCTCGGCATCGGCGGGCATATCAATTCCGAAGACGCCGAGCAGGCCTCGCTGGAAAAAGACACCTACCTCACCGGCGTCGAGCGCGAGATGAACGAAGAACTGCTCCTTCGTACCGCATGGCGCCAGCGCATCGTCGCCCTCATCAACGACGACAGCAATCCTGTCGGCCAGGTCCACATCGGCATCGTCCATCTCTTCGACCTCGAAAGCGAAGACGTCGCCGCCAACGAGGCCCCGATCACCAGTCTCGAATTCCTCTCCCGGGAGGAACTCGAATCCCGCCGCGACAAGCTGGAAACCTGGAGCACCATCTGTCTGGATCACCTCGACAGGATCATGGCCTAACCGCGAGGGCCGCCGCTCACTTCACCGCTTCCACCGCGGCCTTGTCGCCAAGTTTCAGCGACGGCACTTTGGCGTCGGCGGAGATTTCGAGATTCAGCCAGTGGCCATTGAGGGCGTGCGCCGGAAACCCGCAGGCAAAAGCAAACTCCCCGGCCTCATCCGCGGTGAAAGTAAACGAGCTTTTCCCATAACTGATGCCCTGGGTGTGCTTCGGCACTGCCGCGCCTTTGAAGTATGGCTCTGCCACCTGGATCTTCTTGATGCCGTCCTTCTCGACCACAATCAGACTGTGCGGCACCGGTCCGGGATTGATGAAGGTGACCTCGACCGTCCAGTCCTTCGGGATGGTGTACGTCGCGTTGCCTTTGGAGAAGCCGTTAAAATTCATGCCATAGTTGTCGTCACTCCATGTAGCGACGATGAGCACCTTCACGGTCTTTTCCTTGTCGCCGAGTTTGATAAAGTCCTTCTCCGTTAGGCCGGCGATCATTTCTTTCTTTAGACCGGAGGTTGCGCCCGCGCCGTGTTCCGCGTGGCCGTGCCCCTCCGCCGGCTTGGCCGGCTCTGCGGGTTTGGCAGACTCCTGGGCTTGGACTGCGGCGCAGGTGATAAGGAGAAGAAGGGAGGGTTTCATGGGTGACGGGGAACAAGCCCAAATGCGTGAAGTTGGCAACGGCCAGCCCGCGGAATAGTAAGGAGCTTTCCTGCTGCCCAATGAAGACGAATCCGCGTGACAGAATCGTTGCCTCAGGAAACTGGATCGTTGCGGCGGCGCGGCTATATCTGCGGCGCGGTCGAAAGACCATTCCCTTTCTGCCTCAAAGGGGGGGCAGAATCAAAAAGGGGGGAGCGGCAGCAATGGGTGCATGCCGCTCCCCTCGATCTTTTGAATGCAGAACGCTCGAACCGACTGCGGATTACCGATTACCGATTACCGATTACTAAATCCCCTTCCCTGACGGTCCCCGGCGGATGAGACGGAGCTGGTCGGAGGTGAGCATCGGGGCGTCAAAGAGCGGCTTGGTCTCGATGATCTGCGATTCGAGGAGCTTGATCTCGGCGCGGCGGGCTTTGGTGTCCGGGAGGCGCTTAAGGCGGGCGATGTCGCTGTTGAGCACGGCTTCCATCTGGAAGGCGGCTTTGCCGGCGAGTTCGCGCATACGGATTTCCGCGCGCTGATTGAGGCTGCGCATCATGCCGGGCACGATGTTATGGAGCGGTCGCGCGTTGTTGCGGATCCACTCGCGGCGGCCGTTGCGGACCATCTTGTTGACGACTTCGCTGGTGTACTCGCTGCTCATGTCCTCGAATTCGTGACTGAGGACGACGCGGACGGGGGTGGCCGGCATGTAGCGGGCGACGAGGTGCGGATGGGGGCCGAACTTCGGCGTGGCGAGGTAGATGCCTTCGAGCAGGACAATCTGGGAGCGTTCGTCCTCCCACACGACGTAGGAGGTATTGCCGGTGGCGGTGCTGAGCAGCGTCTCGATGGCGCGGGCGACGAGCGGATGGTCCCATGTGAGATAGGTGGCATCCTCGCGCGTGGCGGCCACACTGCGGTGATAGGCAAAGGTGATGCCTTCCTTCGGCACGGCGTCGAAGTGAAAGGTCATCTCCGGATTGGGTTTCACGAAGATGATCCGCGGGCCCTTGGTCTCAACGAGGATGCCGAGGGTTTCGAAGGTCCGGTTCATGAAGACGTCGAGCGAGTCGTCGTCATCGCTGGAAGTCATGCGGGAGAGCGCCTGCTCGGCGCCGGGACCGCGGCAGGAAATGGCCTCAAGGAATGTGTCAGCGTGTTTTTGCAGCCGCTTCACCGCAGTATCGTGAGCGGAGGCGGTTTTTTTGGTGAGAACCTTCAACTCGTCGTCGAGTTTTGGATTGTGCTTCACGCCGATGCGCTTCGCCGTGTCGTGGACGGCTTTGGCGAATTCCGCGGAGGCTTCCGCCTGGCCTTCGGTGGCAGTTTCGAAGGCATGGAGCCCTTCGTGAAGCCAGCGTGCAGTCATTTCCTGCGGGGTGTCAGGAATCACCGGAATGTGGATATCGAGCTTGCTGGTGAAACAGTTCTCACAGGCGGAGAGCCGCTCGCGGGCATCCTCAACGGTGAGCGGCGTATCCCAGAGGACGATCATGGCAAAGCCAGGAAAGCCGCGTCCAACGAGATCTTCCTCGCCGACGATGGTGGCGGCGGGCGGCACGCCCTGATCGGCGCGGGGCGCGTCGGTGACGAGTTCCACGTTGCCGTCCACTTTGCCGCGGAGGGCTTTTTCCACGGCGACGGCGCGGGCCCGGGAAGCGGTAATAACAAGGGCGCGCGGCGGGGGCGGCGCGGGCGGGGGCGCGGGCTCGTTGGGCACCGGCGGCAACACGGGCGGCGGCGGCGGATTGACGATGTTCGCCAGCCAGTGGGCCGCGGCGGAATCCACCGCGGACAGTTCGGCCTTCGGCTTGCCCTTGGCAGGATCGGTGGCTTTGACCACGTGCTTGAATTCCTCCTTCAATCCCTCGCGGGCCTCAGGCTTCGCCTCAATCTTAACAATATGCACCGTGCGCGCGGGCAGTCCGGAGACTTTGGCCCGGGTATTGCGAAAGACGATGCGACCGGCTTCCTGACCATCAAGGAGGTAATCAATGAGATAGTCGCGGGTTTCCTCCCGGCCCTCTTTCCATGTCTTGTGCAGTTCTTTGATTTTGGCGTCAGTGAAGAGCGGCTTGAGCAGCGCATCAGCCTCCTTGTCACAGGAGGTGACGGACAGCAGCTTCATCACGGCGGCCTCCACCGGCTCAAGTTCCTTGCGGTGCGCGCTGTATTTACGCGGCGAAGAAAAGGCCTCGGGATCCAGCAGGTGAAGGCGGCCAAAATGCGACTTCGCATCGTGTTCCGGTCCCTGACTACTTAGCAGGATGAGGCTCTTCGCCGCCGGCGCAACGGCTTCGATGCCGTTCCACGCGGCGTTGCCGACTTCATCCCATGTGAGTTCCTCGGCCCCGGCAACAATAACAACATCCCAGCCCGCGGCAGCCGCCTTCTTCGCGTGTTTGCCGCGGTGGCCTCCAAAATCCTCCAGCGACTGGCAGACCCAGTGTTCCTGCGGCTCGCCGTCTTCGTTCACATCAGAAAGGAATGGCGCGGGTTCATCGCTCTTGCCGGCTTTCTTCTTCGCAGGCTTGCCGGTGAAGTCATCTTCGGTCAGCCGCTGAAACTCAAACTCAAAGCGGCGCTGAAACTCCGTCAGCATCCGCCACATCAGCGCTTCCGGCGCGAGGAGCAGGACGCGGGTCGCGTTGCCAAGAATCTTCAGCCGCTGCAGGATGAGCCCGGCTTCGATGGTCTTGCCCATGCCCGGCTCGTCGCAGAGCAGGACCCGCGGGTGCTGAAAACGGGTGGCTTGCACCACAGCGTGCAACTGATGAGCCCGCGGTGTGTAGCGGCCATTGACAAGTCCCCGCAGCGGTGCGCGAAACGTCTTGAAACGCCGATAGAGCGCGCGGTGCCGCAGATTATAGACCTGCTTCTCCTCGACCTGCGCATTGAGCAGGCGGTCGTAGGGTTTGCTGAAGGTCAGCGAGTCACTGAGCCGGCTTTCCTCGATGCGTTTCCCTTTGCTGAAATAGGTGATCGTCCCGTCCTTTTCCTCCACCTGCTCAACGGTGAAACTTTTGCCCTCCTGTGTTTTCAGGACGTCACCCACGGAGAACTTCACCCGGGTGAGCGGTGGTCCGTCTATGGTATAGACCCGGGTGGTTTCCGTTGACGGGAAAACAATGGAGACACGGTCAGTCTCGGTCTTTAAAACAAGACCCAGACCCAGTTCGGGCTCAGTCTGGCTCAGCCAGCGCTGCCCTGATACAAATCGTTGTGGAGGCATTTCAAACTTAGGAATTCAACTAAAGGGGCCTGCTGTATAGGCCAGCGTGCCCGGCGGTCAAGTTTCACGTTTGCGATGGTGAGAGAAATCGAGCCACAAAACACTGCATATCAATGATTTATGCTGCTTTGAGACGAAGTGCGAATTTTTTCGCGGCGGGCACCCGAAAGGGAAAACAGGGATGAGACAGGCGAGAAATTTTCATTTACCCGGGCCCCGGACGGGGCCAGAATGCCCGGCCCTGCCGCCATGTTCACACTTTTTCGGATCTCCGCCCTACTGCTCATCTCCACCACCGCTCCGGTGATCGCCCAGGATGCCGATGCGCCCGCTGTGCCTTCTGGCCCGACCGCTCCCGTCCGCTCCGTCGCGGTCGTCGTGGATGTTTCGGGATCGGTCAACGCGCCGCTCGCCGTCGAGGCCCGCGACATTGTCCAGAGTATCGTCACTGGTCGGGGCTTCCAGGCCGGCAGCGGCTGGGTTTGCAACTACGACTCCCCGGAACCGGTGGATCCCGCAGGCGAAGACACGTGGCCGGAAGACGAGACCATCAAGACGATGTATCAGCCCTACTGGTCCGGTTCCGCGGGAGCCCGCAAGCCTCTCACCGCCGCGGGCAAAGTTTTCCACCTCGCCCTCTGCGGCACGCTCCAAACGACGATGAATCCGCCGCGCACATGGGACCTCGCCGGCGCGCAGGAATTCGAAGCGCTCATGCAGCAGGAGTACCCATCGCGCGCTGACCAGTTCCGCGACATGCGGACTTGCTATTACATCGCCGCTGCCCGCACTGCGGATCGCCTGCTCCAGCGCAGCGAGGAAGGTTGCTATCTGTTCGTCGTCTCCGATGAATGGGATGACCCGGATTCCAAACACAGCCCGGTGGACGAATGGATGCCGCATCTGGAAAAATGGGGCATCTACGACACCCGCTACCAGGCCGCGATGGTCGCCCGATTCCGCGAACTCAAGGAAAGCGACCGCTTCAATCTCATCGCCCGTTTTCACAAAGGCGACCGCCCCAAACGCACCGGCGGCAGCAAAACCTACCTCCGCGTCGCATGGTATGCCATTGGTGAGAAACCCAAGCCCGTCGAGCCGCCGCCCCCGCCCGCCGTGCCGCGGAAGCCCGAAGACCCGCCGCCGCCCGAGCCTCCCAAGCCGCCCGCATTCGGCCGCGCCCTGACACTTCTCGGAGGACTTATTCAGGCCACAGACGCGGCCGACTCTGCAAAGCCTGACGTCTCTCGCATCAAAATATTCACGCATCCCGAGCCCTTTCTCGCGTGGCAAGTCGAAGGCACTTCCGCCAACAGCGTGGACAGCCAATTCGAAGTCACCATCCACCGGCTCGACGATTCCAACACGCTCCAGTCCGTGCAAAAGCTGCGCTCCGCCCAGCTCAACCGCACCACCGAAGGCCGCCTCCGCGGACTCCCTGCAGGCACCAACACTCAGCCGTTGGCCGACGGCACCTATCGCATTACCATCGAGGAGAAACCACCCGCCGGCACCACTCCGGCCGCGGGAACGATGCTCGAACCCGTCGCCACATGGATCGAAGTGAAAACGCCGTTCAACTGGCTCCCGTGGGCTCTCGGCGTCTCCGCGCTCGGAGCCGCCAGTGTGATCGGCTATTCCGTGTGGTCGCTGCGGAAGTAAGGAGGAAGGCCGACGATGGCTGAGCTTTGGCGCGCCCACCTCCCCCAAGGCACTCTCACATCGGTTTTCCGTGCCTGTGTAAATCCAGCGCAGATGTCAAAGACCCAATCTCTGACATTTCATATTCCCCCGGAGACTCCTTGCGAATCATTCACCCAATCCTCTACCCGAAGTCCCGGCACTCGACTGAATTCCCGGCTGTTGTGGGTGACAACTGTAAGGTCGTGCTCCAGCGCAATAGCGGCGATCATCAGGTCATTGCCGCCAATGACCTGTCCAGAGCTTTCCAGATGATCGCGGATGCGCGCGTATTGTCTCGCAGCAGCGAGATCGAACGGCAGGCAGGCGAGGGGCGAAAGTGTCGCTTCGATTTTCACTTCACGCTCTGCCCGCTTTTCATAACAACGTGCTCCATACAGCAACTCGCCCCACACGATGGAACAGACCGCAATCTCCTCCTTGTCCGTGGCTTCAAGGCGCAGGCGCACAGGGAAGTTCGCGCCCTTGAGATAGGCGATCCAGATATTCGTATCGAGCAGGAAGCGCATCACCACTGCGGCAGAGGTTGCGCCGGCGGATCGGAGGGTGCCTCCAGCGGCTCACCAGCGAAGCAACCTGCGGTCCTTTCAAAGTAGCCCACGGGCCAGCCGCGGGTATCCACGGCAGGGATCGGCGCATTACAGGCGTTCCGGGTTTTGGCGAGAATGAGGGCGTCCCGCACCAGTTGCTCCAGCGCTGCGGCAGCGGGGGGATCAAGGCGGCTGAGGGTTTGTTCGAGGTCGAGGCAGATGGCACTCATAGGATAGACAGTGCCGGATCCAGCGGAGAATGCAACTCGGAGCGCGACTCCCGGCGCGGGAAATTACCCCGGCTATCGCGCCATTGTGGTGACGCGCAGAGGCAACTTCGCGTTTCCATCCAGCCTGATCCTGCCCTCCTCCTCCAGGATCAGAGAATAATCCGCCGTCCCGGCCAGCGCCCCGCGCAGGATCGTTACAAATCCATGGAACACCCTCTGCGGGATATTCTCCCCCGCCTCCTCATTCACCACCACCTCCGGCTCCACCTCCCGCCCCCAGTTACTCGCCCGCCATGACGCCAGCGTCT
Organism: Verrucomicrobiota bacterium; assembly: GCA_031414455.1. Classification (GTDB taxonomy): domain Bacteria; phylum Verrucomicrobiota; class Verrucomicrobiia; order Verrucomicrobiales; family V1-33; genus V1-33. Next base: position 902 of record JANNVM010000745.1, on the reverse strand, counting down.
CCGCCAGATACGCCTCGCGCCCGGCACAGGTCAGGAGGTGGATGCTGATGGTGGGTGAGTTCATGCCGGCACCGTTACGAGTGTCGGTCTCAAGCTCGCAACGGTCTTCTCCCGTAAGGGGCTTCATTGACGGGACCGAAACGGGGCCTACTTTGCCGAGATTAACGGACCTACAAATGAGCGAATAACTGCGAATGCTGCTGGGCCAAACCGATGAGATATTGTTTAAACAAGGGGCGTGTCACATTTATGCCGTCGAACTTTATCGTCGATGGCCCGAGACCTGCCTCAAACGCGCGGGATACGGGAATTCCATAGGCAATTCACCGAAGGGTGTGCATGTCTATGCATCCTCTGCCGGAACTTTGATCGATGTTTCGGGTCCGCAGAGCGAAAGTGACTATCTTCGTACAAAAGGGTACGCGGCATGGGAAGTCACTGAAACGGACCTGCTCACTATTGACCCGATGGAGTTCTCGGAAAATGGCCCGGTAAACCGTTGGATGCATTACCTCGACCCCGATTAAAAAAGCAGGTATCTCACTTCAGCCGAATCCACAGAGAATTAAAGGTGATAATCGCTTACTTCAAAAAAAGGGAAACCTCCCGCCCGGATGCCCTAACTACCTCAAGCGCCTTCCTGGTTGTACTTCACCGTGCTGAAGGAGATCCCTTTCTTGAAGCTGCTGCTTCCGCACACAGACTGGCCCTCATCTTCGATTTGATAGAACGCTGTCGTCACGTTCCAGGCAGCCTCCCGAGTAAGCCTATCACCAACCGCGTCTGGCGGATTCGGCGGTGGCCGGCGACGGTGGCGGGATGAACCACTCTGCCAGTTCCCTCCAGGAACCGCTACTTGCTCCCGGGACGCCACCGGGTGGGCAGCAGGTCCGGGAGCGATC
>JANNVM010000744.1:0-2532 GCA_031414455.1 Verrucomicrobiota bacterium | reverse complement strand
CAGCCTTGGTTTTCCGCGGATCCTTGAAGGTGGTCGAGACGACGAGGAAAATCAGCAGAATGATGAGGATGTCTATCATGCTGATGATCTGGAGCACCGGGGTGCGGCGCTTTTTTTGATAGAAGTTCATCGGGACTCCGGGGTTTGCCAGACGGCGTCGAGTGTGTTCTGCACGAGTGAACTCATGCGCAGGGCGCAGCGTTCGACTTTGCGGGAGAAGAAGACCTGAGCCATGAGCGCGGGGACGGCGACGGCGAGTCCGGCGATGGTGGTATTCATGGCTTCGGCGATGCCTGCGGCGATCTCCTGCGCGGCAGCGGCGTCGCTGGACCCGCCGCCGAAGTTGGAAAAGATGCGCACGAGTCCGCTGACGGTGCCGATGAGGCCGAGCATGGGAGCGATGGTGAAGATGACTTCGAGAACGGAGACGCCGCGTTCCATGTCAGCGACTTCTTCGCGTCCGGTGGCCTCTGCGGCGCGGGCGGCGGCGGCCTGGTCGGGGTGACGGTTGAGCAGGGCGGAGCGGCAGATGACGGCCAGGACCGAACGGTCGTGCAGGAGCGCCTGCTGGAGCGTGCCGAATTTCCCCGCCGCGATGAGCGGGCCGGCTTCCCGCAGGCGGGCGGCGAGATCCGCAGGAATGATGCGCGCCATTTTCAGATCCAGCGTCTTCCAGACGATGACAGCGACGAGGATGAGCGAACAAATAATCAGCGGCACCATGAACCAGCCGCCGATGACGAAGAAGTTCCAGACTTTAGAGAGTGAGGCGGTGAAGGATTCGGCGAAACCGGCGGCGTAGGGCATGAGGCGTTAGAGTCGGTGAAAGGTAAATTTGCGGCGGAGTTTGCCGCCGGAAAGCGGGTCTCCCAGTTCCTTCTGCATTTCCGCGGGTGGCGGGGGCAGCTTGGCTTTGATGATGGAGGTGAGACAGACGTCCTCCAGAACAGGATTGGCTTTGCCGGGATCCACGAGCTTGACGTTGGAGACGCGGCCTCTGGGATCTATATCAAATTCAACTTCAACCGTGCCGAGCCCGGCCAGTCCGCGAACCGTGGCGAGTCTTGAATTCCACAGAAGTCCGACCTGCTCATAGACGGCGTTGTTGTAGCGGCCTTCGGGCGTGTCGAGGGCATCCACTGATGATTCGTCGCCGCGAATGGACAGGGCACCGGCGGATTTCGTTTTCACGCTGCTGAGCACCGGGCTGCGGCTGACCTGAGCGCGACTTGGTTTGCCTCTCACCGGGTCCGGGGGCCTCGCGGGAGGAGTCTTCGGGCGCGCGGGGGCACCGGCAGTTTTTGTTAGCGTGAGGGATTCCGGCGTGGTCTCGCGCATGGCCAGGGTTTCCGCAGGCTTGGGGGTGGGCGCCGGGGCGAGGGGATCATCCGTTTTCACCGTGGCGGACGGTTCCGGCGGGCGCTCGTTTTTCGCAGGTGGAGGAGGCTGGCTTTTCTCGACGATTACCGGATCGGGAGAATCCGGCGGAGGAGGCGGCGGTTCCGGCGGACGGGAATCGGCGGGAGGCTGGGCCTCGCTGCCGGGAATGAAGTCCGTGGTGGTTAGGGAAAGGCCGGAGATTTTATGGCCGTCCTGGTTGAAGCGATTGGGGTCCGCGCCGGGAGTGGGGGCCGTGGTGGCGGCGGCGCGCATGTTCTGGCTGGAGATAAAGGGCGTGTTCTGGTTGAACGGAGCCAGTGCCGGCTGATCCTCCCGGGGCCTGACGGTCATGGTGCCTGAGGGAGGCGGCGCGGAGGATGTTACTGGTGGAGGCGGAGGGACCGGTTTCTCCGGTCCGGGTTCAAGGGAGAGGAAACTGACCGCCACTTCCTGCAGTTCCGGTTCCGTCTCCCCGCTGGACATCGCTGCAGTGAGCGCCGGCAGCGCCGCGACGGATGTTCTGTTCCGCTCCCACACCGGCAGCACCGTGATCAGCCACGCGGCCAGCAGCAGGAGCAGTCCGTGCAGCCCGAGAGAGGCGGCAACGGTGCAGCTAACGGTGCGGACAGAGGCGGTCATCGGACGCTATGGTGTTCCATTCCGTGCCTGCCGCAAGCCGCTGGCCGGAAAAAGAATCAGGCGAAAGAGAGAGCCTCATTCGCCTGATTTTCCGATGAGAGTCCGCCGGGCCGCCGGTCAATTGGGGGCGTAGCGGCGAACGTTCGAGGTGAACGGATCAATCTGCAGAGTGATGAAATTGCTGGGCCGCATGGCCATCGGGTCAGGGGCTTTCTGGAACTCGTTTTCGGTGACGAGCGTGATATACCACTGTTTGGCGCCGCTTCGGTCAAGGTTGGTTTCCCCCTCCGGCGTGATGATGAAGGAAAAATATTGCGCCTCGGTGTCGCGCTCACCGGGGATGAGCCCGCGGACGCGTTCGCGGTCCTGTTTGATTTTCTCATCGGTTACAAGGGGAGACCACAACTCGGCCTCTACGAGGACGACGCCCTGAGGAATGGTCTTCACCTTTTCAAAGATCGGTTTGGCGATGCGCGGGGTGGTGTAGTCAAACGGCGTGTTCAGATCCTGGAC
>JANNVM010000743.1:0-6292 GCA_031414455.1 Verrucomicrobiota bacterium | reverse complement strand
GTCCTCCGGCGCAATCCACTCCGGGTGTTCCAAAACGAAACGCACCATGTCCGCAATGTAGAGACAGCCGTCCGGCCCGGTCTTCGCGAAAACCGGGCGAAACCAGTGGTCGGTACTCGCAAGAAATTCGCGGTCTTTCTCGTCCTCCGCGCGACCGCTGGCGAGGCCGAATCCCTCCTCACGCAACACCTCGCGGTGCACCGCGTTGTGAACCGGTTCGCAGGCGAAGACGCTGCCGGCGAACGCTTCGCCGAAAAGAACATCACGATAGGGTGCCGGACTGCAGCCGCTCGTGACATGGCCATAGGATTCCGGCTGGTTAGGCCGCACCATGGGGGCGCTCGCCGGGAAAACGCGGTTATCCTCCGCCAGCATTTGAATAACCGATGCCACGGCCAGCTTCGGATTCCGCCGCAGGTAATGCTCCGGCATCGTGACATGCCAGAGCCAGTTGGGATTGTTATTCCCGAACCACCGTCCCCAGTCATCGCGCCTCAGGCCGTATTGGGTCATGCCGGAGATCGTCTCCATCTCTCCGGTGTCAGGACGGAAGCGGAAGTCGCGCCCGCGGATGTTCACCGGCTCCTGTTTGGCAGGCGGCGCACCGGTCGCCGTGGCCACGCAGCGCACCTCCCCGCCGCTGTCGCCGTTGGCGGCGTAGAGCCAGCCGTCGAGCCCCCACTCGAATCCGTTGAAGCGGTGCTGCTGGTTGCCCTCGGTGAATCCTGTGAAGAGCACCGTCTTCACATCGGCGGTGCCGTCGCCGTTGGTATCGCGGAGGAAGAGAATGTCAGGGGCGGCGGCCACGATTACTCCGTCCCGCCACGGAAAGATGCCGGTCGGAAACCGCAGGCCGCCGGCCACCAGCACGGACTTCTCCCAGCGGCCGTCGCCGTCTGCATCTGTCAGGAGTTTTACGGCACCGCCCGGCTGGCCTTTGCCGTCCATGCCCAGCGGATAGTCGCGCATTTCCACCACCCAGAGCCGGCCCTGCGCATCCCAGTCGAACGCCACGGGATCAACCACCTCCGGCTCCGCGGCCGCCAGCTCCACATGGAAGCCCGGGCTCACCTTAAAACAGGTCAGGGCCTCCTGCGGTGACTTCGCCGGCGGCATGGGAAAGGCGATCAACTCCTTCGCAGCCATCCGCCAGGGCTGACCTGTGCCGGTCACGATCAACGTCCCGTCCTTCACCACCACCGCCGTGCCGGCGAGCGGCGGCAACTGTGGCAGTGTGGTCTCGCGCCCTCCGCTGTGGACAAGACGCGACCAGCCAGGCAGCCAGCCGAGATGCAACTGCACAGACTTGTTCCAAAGCCGGACTTCCCAGCGCTCCACATTGGAGAACAGCAGGTCATCAAAGCCGTCGCCATTCAGATCCGCCAGGCGCAGCCCCGCGTCACCACCGTTGTCATCCAGAAAGGAAATTCCGTCCGGCAGTTGGAAGGGTGTCGGCGTGCCGCTGGCGAAGAGGATTTCCGTCCTGCCAGGTTTATTGACGATCCGCTCTGGTTTCCCGTCGTGGTTAAGGTCCAGCTCCATCTCCGCGGGCGGCGGCGCGGCATCAAGACCCAGTGACAGCAGACTGAATGGCAGAAGGGCGCGGAATTTCATGGCCGCGAGTCTGAGAGCGAATCAGTGGGAATCCAGCGGATTTGGAATCGGAAGTTGAAAAAGGGTTCGGAAAAGGGAAAAAGGGGTCGGGAGAAGATTATTGACTAGTAGCCTGCCGGGGAAATTTCGAGAATCCCGCACGGTGTGTGGGCCCGCCGGCGCGTTCCCGGGACAGGAGTGGTGAGGCGGAGTGGAGCAGAGAATCGGGCGGCCCGTCAGCAGGTGGAGATGTCTCATCATGCACCGGCCCGGCGCGCGTGTCATCACGCCGGGACGGCGCGATGCCTGTTAATAACGCACCTTATCCGGCTTCGCCTCCCAGGTGCGGAACCCGAGTAACGCTTCCTCCCGGAGCAGTGATTTCATGGTGATGCTGCGCTGCTCCGGTGGCAGCGGCATCTGTTGGTAGATGAAGTCGTCATCGAACCCGATGGCGGCGGCATCCGCCCGGGTGTTCGCATAATAGACGACCGGAATGCGTGCCCAGTAAATGGCCGCGAGACACATCGGGCAGGGTTCACAGCTTGCATAGAGTTCGCAGTCGCTGAGCTGGAAGGTTCCGAGCCGCGAGCAGGCCTCGCGGATGGCCGTCACTTCTGCGTGGGCGGTGGGATCGTTGGCCGAAGTCACGCAGTTGTTGCCGCGGCCGACGACCGCGCCGTGCCGCACCACCACGCAGCCGAACGGTCCGCCGCGGCCGGCCTGCATGCCTTCTTCGGCGAGCCGGATGGCTTCGCGCATAAAATCCTGCTCGTTCATGCGCGGGTGAAGGTGGTTCCGATTTGACTATGAGGCTCCTCCGCGAGCAAGACCAGGCTGTTGTCGCCCGCTGGGAAGCGGGCCGCGAAGTCCCCTTCGAGGCGCACGCCGCACTCCAGTTCCTTCACTTCGTGCCGCGGGGCATCACGCATCACTTTCATGACGCGGACGCGCTGCTTGCCGCAGTTGTGCGAGACCGGATTCATTCTGGCGGCGAGTCTATCCGTCAGGGGCGGTGCGACAACGCCTATCTGGGCGCGGGCAGCGCTTGACGGGGTGCGGGATTCGCCGAAGCATCAGGCCATGTTTCCGCGCGCACCTCTTTCTCTGTGGGCTGCGGCTGTCTTCGTCATCCGGACCGGACAACCCGCCGGTGCCGAGCCGCACGCCAAACCGGTGATTTCCTTCGAGGAATTCATCGGCGGCACCGGCGGCTCTGCGGCGAAACTGGTGCGGGCCTCCCTTGAGCAGAGCGGTCGCTTCACGCTGGCCGCTGCCGCGGGTCAATGGCAGGTGCGCGGCGGTTCCTCCGCCGGAAGAATTGACGGTGCGCTCTCCGGACCCAAAGGCAGTATCGTTTTCAACAATCACTACACCAGCACTGACCTCCGCGATAATGCGAATGCCTTCGCTGACGACATCGTGGAGGCAGTGACCGGCGAGCCAGGCATTGCGAGCAGCCGCATCGCGTTCGTCAGTGACCAATCGGGATTCAAGGAAATCTGCGTTTGTGACAGCAACGGTGCGCGGGTGCAGCAGATCACGCGGGACCGGAGCCTGAGCGTGAGCCCGACGCTGGGGCCTGGCGGGCTGCTCATGGCTCACACCAGCTATGTGAGCGGATTTCCCGACGTATATGTCACGAATCTGAGAGACGGCGACCGTCAACGCGTGGTTAGCGCTCCGGGTACCAACAGCGGTGCGGCCTTTTCCCACGACGGCACCCGGCTGGCCCTCACGATGACGCACGAGGGTGATGCGGAAATTTACATCACCACGGTCACCGGCGGGCGCAGCCGGCGGCTGACGGAATCCCGGAGCGTGGAGTTTTCCCCCGCGTGGGCACCGGACGGCGAACGGCTCGTCTTCTGCTCCGACGCCACCGGCTCGCCTCAGCTCTACATCGTGCCGCGCCGTGGCGGGGCCCCGGAGCGGATTGCCGCCGCCGCGACCCGCTGCACCGATCCTGACTGGAACGCGGACGGGCGTCTCATCGCCTTCACCGCGTGGAAGGGCGGATCGCCCTCCATCGCGCTCTACGAAATGGAATCCGGCGCCACTCGTACCGTCCTTCACGGCGCATCCGATCCCTCATGGGCACCGGACGGAAGGCATCTCGTCGCCGTGCAGGCCGGCGGCCTTGTCGTGCTCAACGTGACCACCGGAACGAAAGCGGTGATCGTCTCCGGAATGGGGAAAATCTCCGAACCGGCGTGGTCGCGGTAACATCTTCACATCATGCGCCGCCGCCTCGCCCAGTTCTCCGCTTTTGCGCTCCTTCTCCCGGGCTGCACGGCGTTGCGCAGCCCGCTGGACGACGACACCGACGACGCGGTGGATATGCTGGAGCACCCGCGCCGTGCGGAGACACCGTCGCTTTTCGGACCTGGCAGCGAGCGCCTCATGGCCGGAAAATTCCCCGTTGTTCACTTTAATGACGGCGGCACGGAGATACCGGCATCCGAGAAGCGCAAAATTCAGACGGTGTCGCGATGGCTCACGGGCAATCCCGAGCGCGTGCTCATCGCCGCGGGTGCCCGCGCTCAGTCGCCGGAATATGCGCGTCAGATCAGTGACGAACGCGCCCGGAATGTCCGCAATGCCTTGATCAGCGCCGGTGTGCCGGCGTCGAAAATCCAAACCGTGAGCTTCGGCGAGGATGCCGCCGCCATCACCGGCGGCGGCGTTTCCTTTGCGCTCATCGGCACCGGGGAGGCACCATAGTCCTCTACTCGGTAAAGTCGGTATCGGCCTCCTTGAGGTCCAGTTCCCTGATCCAGGTGTTGCGGTAGCGCACGTCGTGACCTTCGCACTGGAGTTTGAGTCCGCCGGGTGAATCGGTGATGCCCTTGCCGCCGTCGTTGCCGCCATCAATGCCGGAGTTAGGGCCGCCATGAACCTGATTGATGACGACGTTCTTGTGAACCTTCTTGCCGTTGAAGAACATGCTCACCAGCGGCTTCTCCACCATCTTGCCGTCCTTGAAGCGCGCGGCCCGAAAGACGATGTCATAGCTGTTCCACTTGCCGACGCCGTTGTAGGCGTCGTAGGGCGAATCGGATTCGTTAATCACCGCCCCCATGCCGTGTTTCGTCTTGTCGCCGTCCAGCACCTGGATCTCGAAGCGGTTCTGCAAATACACGCCGCTGTTGCCGCCGGGTTTCATGATGAGGAACTCAATGTGCAGCCGGAAGTCGCGATACTCCTTCTTCGTCACGATGTCCGCTGCGCCATACCTGCCGCCGTCGGCGGCACGGTCATCGGTCTGAATGGCTTTGCCCTTCTCCACCGGATCCTCCACACTCTTCCACTTGATGGGCATCGCCGATTTGAAGCCCGGGCCCTCCCAGTAGATCCACTTCGCGTCGAGCATCTCTTTGCTCCCGTTGATGATCATCTCCGCGCCCTCGACAGGCTTGGCTCCCACGCCGGTGCCGGCGGAGGCTGAGGTGATGAACGAAAGAGCAGCGAGAGCGAGAATTGCGGTAGGGATTTTCATATGCCTGCGACTATGGGCGGCGTCCGCGTGCGGAGGCAAGCTGCGAATCATCCGCGTTCCCAGTGCCGGTCCGTAACGCAGTCCGTCCCGGCTGCCGTTCCGCAGTGCTTCCAGCCTGCACCCCGCCCGCCCGGCGTCCACAGAGGCAGCCGGGACGGACTGCGTTACGGCAGGCCGGAGGCGCTGCGTTACATCTTACAGGGATAATCGTGCAAAGCGCTTCGCTTTCGGGGCCGGCGATGAGAAGGGTTTCGCATTTTCATCTGTCGCATTTTCATCGTGACGTCCACTGCGGCAGCGGTCAGGATGGCCTGTATGAACCTACTTCCGTCCACTCCACCCGTTGCCACCGGGCCGTTCGCTATCGAACCAGGTGCGCTGTCCCGGCGCGATGCCATGAAGTCAGCGATCTTCGCCGCCGGCGCCTCGCTCGCAGCAGCCGCGACTGCGGCAGGGCAGGAGACCGCGAAGCCCGCGCCCGACGACCGGCGCGGTTCTCCGAAACGCTACAACATGAAGAAGTCCATCAATCTCTGGGCGTTCCCCTATCCGCAGCGGATGAACCTCCGGGAATGCCTCCAGCTTGCGAAGGATGCCGGCTTCGATGCCATCGAGCTGAACTACGACCTCGACAACGACCTCTCTCCGAAATCCGGCGCGAAGGAATACGCGGCCATCCGGAAAATGGCGGACGGGATCGGCATTGAGATCAGCGGGCTGTGTTCATTTCTCTTCTGGCCCTATCCATTATCGAGCAATGACGAGGCCAAACGGAACCGCGGCATCGAACTCGCCGGACTCATCGCGCAGGCGGCGCACGATCTCGGGGTGGAGAACGTGCTCGTGGTGCCAGGAGCCGTGCATATTCCGTGGCGGACCGACCATGATCCCGTTCCCAATGACGTCTGCGACCGCCGCGCCAGGGAGGCGGTGGGCCGGCTGCTTAAACAAGCGGCGAAACTGAAGGTGTCGCTGAACATGGAGAATATCTTCTTCAACGGCTACCTCATGACCCCGATGGAGATGAATGCGTTCGTGGACAGTTTCGGTGACGAAAAATGCGGCGTGCATTTCGACACCGGAAACATCTCCATGTTCCAGAACGCCGAGCACTGGGTGCCCATTCTCGGCAAGCGAACGCGCAATATCCACTTCAAGGAATTCACCAAAAAGGGAACCGACTACTCGCTGGAGACCTTC
>JANNVM010000742.1:0-4531 GCA_031414455.1 Verrucomicrobiota bacterium | reverse complement strand
GGGCCTCGAAGCGGATCTCGACGCCGCCCGACGGAAGGCGGGTGAGTGAATCAACGCGGAAGACGCTGGCTGGATTATTGGGAACGGTGCCCGCGAGATACTCCGCGAGGTTGGTGGCACCGTCGGAGTCGAGATCAAGTGCGGCATCGGCGGGATTGTTGGCGTCGAGACCGGGGTACTGGTTCTCGTAGCTGTCCGGCATCCCGTCGTGATCGGTATCGGCGGGAACGGTGCCGGCGAGGACGGGCTCGGAGCGGAAGCCGGCCCCGATGAAATTGGCGCCGCGCACGCGGAACCACCACGCGGGACTTGAACCCAGCCCGGAAACCGTGGCTCCGGTGGCATTGGCAGGGAAGGTGCCGGCGCTGACCCAGCTCGTCCCATCGCTTGATCGCTCGAGGAGGAACTCAGTCTCGCGGGTGTCGGGATCGGTCCATGAGAGGACCGCCGTGCTGCCGTTGAAGGAGACGACCTGGAGATTGCCCGGCACATCCGGCAGGCCACCCACGGGAAACGCGACGCCCATGGTTCCGAATAACTTTCCGGTGCCGATGCAGGGCGATCCCGGCAGCAGGCGGTAGTCGCGGTTGGCGGGATCGCGGAAAAGGGGATCGACATTCAGATTGCCGGTGCCCGGCCAATTCAGGCCGCGGATATCGGAATATTCGATTTCGATCACGGTGTCGGTCTCCGTGTCGATGGGAGTGACATTGCCGGAGAGGATGTTGTTGAAGCAGCCTGTTAAGATCCCGCCGCCAGTGCCGGCCACTTTCTCAAACCCGTGCAGGCCGATCTGCGAGTCCACGATGGTGCAGTCCTCGACGTGTACGACTGAGTCAGCCTTGCATTGTACGCCCCTCGCCACATTGAAGATGAGGCAATTCCTGACGATGAGATTTTGGGCGTCGTTGGGCGAATCTCCGACGGAGACACCCTTGTCGCTGAAATTGTGCATCACGCACCCCTCGATGACCACGTCTATGCAGGGAGCCCCGTTGATGGGAGAGGGGCCGATATCCATGGCATCCGTGTTGGTGCCGGAGGGGCCGTTCCGGAACGTGCATTGCCGGACGGCGGATCCCGGGGGAGCCCCGTCGAAGTCCACCGCATCCGCTGTCGGCGCCTCGAACAGGCAGCCCTCAAGGAGCGTGAGGGTCGTCACGAAGTTCGTCTCGGCGTAGTTGAACACATGGCAGCGGCGCAGCGTGGCCGAGACCGCATCAAGGCTATACACGATTTTGGAGGCGGTGGAATCATGGACCTCCGTATCCTCCATCAGGCCGGTCACCCCGGTCATGAAACGCACAATCCCTCCAGAGATGTCGGCGTGGCGGATGGTCAAGGTCCCGCCGGCACCGGTGGCTGACACTTCGTTCCATTCCGCCGGCGTTGCCCGGCGCAGGATTACCGGAGCCGCCGCCGTCCCGGCGATGTTAATGTGGCTCCCGTTGATCGCCTGTAGCGCGACTCCCGCAGACAGGATCACTTCCACGCCGGCCTCGATGGTGAGCGTCGCTCCGCCGTCGATGATCCTGTTACTCGTCAAGGTGACGGGACTGTCGGCCAGCTTCCACGTCACGTCTCCGGGAGTTGGGGGGGCATCTAAAAGGTCGAGATCCACGATGAGCGAGAAGTCGCCGCTGTTGATAGCCCCGTTGATTCCCTGGACGGCGAGAACATGCGTGCCCACCCCGGGGAGTCCGGAAAGCGGTCCGAGATCCACCACCACCGGCGGATTGCCTGCCGTCCCGGCGGACGCCTCGTGGTTCATCGTGATGGTATCCTGATTGAAGGGGTAAGGCGTCCCGGCGGCTCCCGGAACGTTTGGCGTCCGGTAAACTTCCCTGCCGTCGAGATAAACGATGCAGCCATCGTCATAGTCCACCGTAAGGCGGAGGTGGCGGGCGGGGGCCATCGCCGGCGTGACCTCGAACGAGGCGCGGGTGTAAACCGTGATGTAACCGGGAACCGTAGCGGTCATCATCATGTCGCTCAGGACCGTCGCATCGTCTAAATCCTCGTAGCCGAATCCGCCCGCCCCCGACAACCAGCTCGCATCAAGGGAAGCATCCGCCACCGAAGCCCAGTTCGCGGGTGGCTCGCTGGTTCCCTTGCGATACTTCCAAGTGTCACCGTGGTCCACCAGCGGCGTGGGGGCGAGTTGTGCCAGGGCCGAGGGCGCTGACATCAGGGCAATAAGTCCGAAGACGGGGCGAATCATCATATTGGCCACATACGCGCGGGATGGTGAGAGGGAAATGAACCGGCGGAATATAATTCGCTTCCCCGAATGACTTCATGGGCGGGACCGGGATAGGGGAGAGTGGGCCTGGGAGAAAAAACGGCGGTGGAAGCGTGAGTTTAAGACCGGCGATAACCTGGCCGAATAAAACCGGCCCGGGCAGCTATCGCGGTTCGTCACCCGTCCGGATTATTGTGCTTTTGGCCTGTTACTTTATCATAACGCGACGGATGGAGACACCGGGTCAAAAATGAATCTACCGTGCTGGTAACGGCTGCATGCCGAGCTGGTCGAACAGGAAGGCGAACACGTCCGCCTGCTGTGCGATCTGTTCTGTGAGGGCGGTGCCCATGCCGTGGCCGGAAGCGGAGCTGAGCCGGATGAGGACCGGATTTTCCGACGAGGTGGCGGCCTGGAGCCGGGCGGTCATCTTGCGGGAGTTGGCGGGATTGACGCGGCCGTCTGTCTCACCGGCGAGGAAGAAGACGGCGGGATACTTTGTGCCACCGGTAACGTGATGATAGGGTGAATAGGCGTGAAGCGCCTTGAACTGCGCAGGATCTTTGACGGTGCCGAATTCCGTGACGTTGAACGCGCCATTGGGATCGAGTTCCACGCGCAGCATGTCGTAGATGCCGACGTGCGCAACGGCCGCACGGGCGAGGCCGGGATTTTGTGTGAGGAAGGCACCCATGAGCAGCCCGCCGTTGCTGCCGCCTTCGACGGCGAGTTTCTCTGACCGGGTATAGCCGCGCTGGATAAGATGCCGCGCGCAGGCGGCGAAATCGTCGAAAACATTCTGCTTCCGTGTGAGATTGCTGGCGAGATGCCAGTCTTCGCCGTATTCACCGCCGCCCCGGATGTTGGCGACGACCATGATGCCACCCCGGTCAAACCACAGGCGGTTCTCGAAATCAAAGCGGGGCCTCATGCTGATGCCGTATCCGCCGTAGGCGTAGAGCAGGGCCGGATTGGAGCCGTCGAGCTTCGTGCCTTTGCGGCGCAGGATGTTCACAGGCACCTTCGTGCCGTCCTTGCTCACCGCAAATTCGCGCACAGCCTCGATGTCACTGAAATCAACGGGCGAAGTGTTATAAAGGGCCGTCTTTTTCACGGTGTCGCCGGCCGGGTCGTAGAGCTTCCATGCGGAGGGCGCGACATAACTGGTCTCACGGAACAGGATCCGGTCCGCCTGATCCTCCAGCGCGAGCATTCCGCCGAGGCCGGAGGTGGCGTCGAGCGGAAGCGCGCACCCGTTCTTTCCCGCCGGATCAAACCGCCGGATCCGCGACGGCCCTCCGGCGAGTTCCGCAACATAGAGGTATAAAGGAGTCGGTGTTAGGCCCTCCATGACCGCATCGCCCTCCGGCACGATGACCGCCGTATCGCTCAGGGAGCCGCTGATCGCCATGCGCAGGATTTGCCCCCGCGGAGCGCCTTTGACCGAACGCAGATAAAGCGTGGCCCCGTCGCAGCCGAATACGATCTGCTTGATGCCGTCTGCAAATCCGGTCACCTGCCGCCAGGCGGCACCGTCCTTTGTTTCGCGAAGATAGTGGGCAAACTCGCCGCCGTCGCCATGGGCCACACTCGCCAGCAGCCAGCGGCCGTCGTGTGAGGATTCAAGCTCGATCTCCGCGATGCGCGGAAAGTCCTTTCCTGCCGAATATACGTCCGCACTGTCCGGCGTGCCCAGCTTGTGCACGTATATCTGCTGGAAGAAATTGAGGTCAGCCTCAGGCTTCTCACCGGTGCGCGGATAGCGCGTGTAGAAAATGGTCTTCCCGTCCGGTGCCCACGCGGCGCTCCCGCCGCCGGTGGGATACTGCACCCGCGCGATGCGGTCGGGCAAATGCTCGCCCGTATCCGTGCGGAAGAAGTGCAGCGTGCCTTCTTCACTGCCGTGCTCCGAGAGCGCGACCGCGATCAGTTTCCCGTCCGGCGAGGGCACGAACCAGTCCATCGCCACCTGCCCCTTCGGCTCCATCTCATTGGGATCGAGCACCACTTTCTCCGACGCAGGATCATCCGCCGATGCCAGTGTGACGAGCAACCGCTGTTGCTTCGGAGGCTGAAATTTCAGGGCGAAGAGCCGCCCCGGCCGCGAAACGAGGCCGCTGTGTGATGGCGTGTCCTTCGCATAGAGCGCAGTCAATTGGGCCTCGATGCCTTTGCGGTCCGCCAGCGCATCGAGAAAAGCCCGCGAGTGATGGTTCTGCGCTTCACTCCAAGCCTTCACCGCCGGCGCTCCGGCCTCCTCCAGCCAGCGATAGTCGTCCCCTACTTTCA
>JANNVM010000741.1:0-2428 GCA_031414455.1 Verrucomicrobiota bacterium | reverse complement strand
GGTGGCGTCGGACTTGCCGTGGACATAGCCGCGTTTGATGCCGGCGCCGGCGATGACGCTGGTGTAGCAATACGGCCAGTGGTCGCGGCCGTCGGGACTGTTGTCGTTGCCGCTGGTACTGACGCCCTTTTGCGGGCTGCGGCCGAATTCACCCACAGCGACGACGAGCGTGCTGTCGAGCAGGCCACGCTCGTCGAGGTCGGCAATGAGCGCGCTGAGACCGGCGTCGAGCATGGGAGCCGACTGATCCTTCATGCGTTTGAAGAGGCCGCTGTGAACGTCCCATGAATGGTTGTCGCTGTTGGCGACTTTGGGCCAAATGACCTCGACGACGCGGGTGCCGGCTTCGACAAGACGGCGGGCGAGGAGCAGACTTTGGCCGAACGTGTTGCGGCCAAAAGCGTCGCGCGTCTTGTCGGATTCGCGGGTGAGTTCAAAAGCCTCGCGGGCCTTGCCGCTGACGATGAGGTTGAGCGCGCGGTCGTAGTATTCGTCCAGTTTGTAATTGGCGACGGCCTTTTCGATGTCGGGCATCTGCTTCTCGATGGCGGTGCGCAGCCTTGCGCGGCGCTGGAGGCGGGCGGTGAAAACGTCAGGACGAAGCTGGAGGTCATCAATGCGGATGCGCGCCATTTTATCCATGTCCATGTCGTCGCCCTCCGGATAGAGCGTATAGGGATCGAATGCTTTGCCGAGGAATCCAGCGGTGCCGGCCTTGCCCACCACATTGCTCTCCTGAAGCGGGCGGGGCAGCATGACGAACGGCAGCATCGGCACGTCGAGCGGCTTCAGTTTCACGATGTTCGAGCCGAAGTTAGGGAAATCCTTGGGGCTGGGCGGCTCAAGCTGGCCGCTGGGGCTGACCTTGTCCGTCGTGTAGCCGGTCATCATCTGGTAGATCGCGGCCGTGTGATTGAACAGGCCGTTCGGCGTATAACTCATCGAGCGGATCATGGTGAACTTGTCATTCACCGCCGCCAGTTTCGGCAGCAGCTCCGTGAAATTCACGCCGGGGACCTTGGTGGTGATGGGTTTAAACTCCGACTTCACGTTTGCCGGACAGTTTTCCTTCGGATCCCAGAGATCAAGATGGCTGGGGCCGCCCTGGAGATAGACAAGGATGATGCTCTTCGCCTTCCCCCAGCCCGGCCCGCCGGTGGTGCCGGCCTCCGCGGCCACGGCCTGAGCGCGGAAGAGGTTGTTCAAGGTGAGGCCGAGCATGGCGCTGCCGCCGATGCGAAGGACATCGCGCCTCGTGGAGCCGAGGGCTTTGTCGCAGAGGTCTTTGCCGGGAATGCCTGGAATGCGGAACATGGGAAGAAAGGATGAAGGTTGGGAAGAAAGGATGAAGGCTGAAGGCTAAAGGATGAAACCGGGAGCAGCATAGGCCGCCGGGTGCGGTGGAGTGAATACGGGAGTGCGGCGGCAAAATATCCGGGAAAACCCGGCAGAGGTCAGTCCATGCAACGGGACATCTCCCGGCAGAGCCATGCTTTGGCGCTTCGCCATGTGCGGCTCACGGTGCTTTCGGACATCTCCAGCGCGGCGGCGATTTCGGGAAGGGTAAGACCGGCGAAGTAGCGGAGCTTGACGATGCGGGCGAAGTCGGGATGGGCGGCTTCCAGTTTGGTGAGGGCGGCATCCACTTCGAGCAGCTGCTCCGGCGGCGTCTCGGCGATGAGGTTCCCGGCATCCAGAGCAGTGCGCTGTCCGCCGCCGTTGCGTTTTTGGGCAGCGCGACGGCGGGCGCTTTCGATGAGAATGCGGCGCATCGCTTCCGCGGCGGCGGCGAAAAACTGCCCGCGGCTTTCCCATGTGCGCGGCGTGCCATTCGGCCCCGCGAGGCGCAGCCAGGCTTCGTGAACGAGCGCCGTGGGCTGGAGCGTGTGGTCCGCGCGCTCCCCGGCCATTTTGCTGGAGGCCATGCGGCGGAGTTCCGCATACGCCCGCGGCAGCAGTTCCTCCGCCGCCAGCGGGTCGCCGGATTCCGCGGCGTTCAGGATGCGGGTGAGGTCGTGCATGGGCGGGATGAGAGCGGAGATGGCCCGGAAGGCAACGAAAGAAGGGATGCGCGGGGCGGAGCTATGCAAACCAAGTGGGGCGAAGCTGCGACCGAGCCGACTTTTCAGCGGGCGAAGGGGGCGCGGAGCTGATGTCGTCGGCAGAGGAAGCGTCCGGGGCGAGAGCCATCACGATGAGTTCTGGCCGCAGCGGGGGGATAGCGCGGCGGCTCTCGCCGCGGGAGTCTTTCGTGACGGGGGCGCAGGCTCCGCGCCGCCTCCGCCCATTTGGCTTCGGCTCGGGCGCAGCCTCGCCCCACCTGGTTTTTATGCGCCTGCGGCGCGAGGCTTCATTCCGGCTGTAGTTTCATCCGGTAGAGGCTGCGGGCGGGGTATTCCTGGCGCGGGTCGGGGGTGTCGCCGGGGCC
>JANNVM010000740.1:0-3424 GCA_031414455.1 Verrucomicrobiota bacterium | reverse complement strand
TGTCGTCACCCGTGGACAGCAGAAAAAGGCCGCCGAAAAAACCGGGGTTCTTGAGGTTTTCGGGCCGCATCACAAACTCGGCGGCCTGGCGGACGATCGCATCCGACTTCCTGCAGTTCAGCGGCCACGTCCTGCTGTAGGTGCCCAGCACCGGGATGGCAATGGTGACCGATTCATCCCTGCCGGCGCGCTTGACGGTGAAGGTCAGATTGCCGTCCCCGGCCTCGGCGGCAGTCAGGGCGTTGCCAAGGGCGATGGGGCGGCCCTCGATGGCGGCTGGGTTTCTCCTGATCGTTCCAGGACCCGGGAATTGAGCGGCTTTTCGCGTTGTAGCAGCAGGTGGCCCC
Organism: Verrucomicrobiota bacterium; assembly: GCA_031414455.1. Classification (GTDB taxonomy): domain Bacteria; phylum Verrucomicrobiota; class Verrucomicrobiia; order Verrucomicrobiales; family V1-33; genus V1-33. The sequence continues at coordinate 3,077 of JANNVM010000740.1, read as the reverse complement.
CAAAGACCTTTGGCTGGCGGACATCAGCCCCGGCCGGGGCTGCAAGCCATCCGGTCACGGCAATCATCAGAAGCAGTTTCTTCATCCGCAGTCCCTTAAGGCCGGCGGTGTTACTTCTGTTTGCTCATCAGGTCAACCATCGAAGCCGAGAGCGCGTCGCCGAGGCGAACGAAAAACTTGCCGCTGCCCATATAGTGATAGGGGCGATCGCTGCCGATGGTGGAAAAATCAGCCCCGCGTTTACTCCACGTCCCGTCCTTCCACATTGCCAGGGCATCCAGCGCGTAGAACGGATAACTTTCGACACTGGCGACGTTGTCTTTGAATTCCGGCGCCGCGGCGGCTTCGCGCTGGCCGACGGAAACCGGGTTCTTGTCAACCTCCTCTTTGGTCGCACTGGTGCCCAGCACGCCGATGACAAACGGCATGTTCGGAACCTGATATTCCTTTCGCACGTCTTTCACAAAGGCGATCATGTTCGTCTTGTAGTTGCCGTGAAATGCCGGGTCGAACTGGTCGTTAAAACCCTGGAACCAGACAAAGCCGGCCATGTCATAACCGGTGCCGGGATCGTAATCGGGATGATGCTTTTTCAGGTCTTTAAGCACTGCCTTGACGGCTTCATTCATCATCCGCCAGTTGAGGCCGGCGTTATCCTTTATTTGCTGAGCGTCTTTGCCCTCCTCCTGCGCTTTATTCAACTCGTAGGCACCGGCGGAAGGCGGACGGAAATCGTAATGGAGGGACTTGCCGCCCCATGAGGTCTTAATCAGCAGAATCGGCGCATCGAGCTTTTGTTCGAGTGAGAGCCCGAAGCCGAGTTCCGGTCCGATGTTGTCGGCGTTGGCACCGAAACCCATGGTGAGCGGTCCTGATCTTTGAAAGCCGTCGGCGATGGAGGTGCTATAGACACGCTTGGAAACGGCGAATGCCTCTTTGATTTTTTTGGTCTTCTCATCCAGCTTGCCCTGAAGTTCCTTTAACTCGGCCTGTGCCGCCGCAATTTTATCGTCGCCGGTGATCTTTTTCGCGGTCAGGTCACTGTTCAGGGCGGAGTGTTTGTCGCGGATTTCAATCATCTCCCTGGCATCCCCGGGGGCAATCGCGCCTTCCTTGAAGATCAATTTTCCCAGTTCCTTTACCCCGGGTTCCTCCGCCGTGAGCAGGGCCGGAATGGTGATATAATTGGCGTGACCGACCATGTTCGACTGGCCGGCGAGAATGAATACCTGCAGCTTCTTCCTGCTGACGGGCGCGGCATTCGCAGCCGTGGCAAAGATCATCCCCAGGCTCAGGACTGCCGGAAGGAATGATTTCATCGCGGGGAAACCGCTGAAAATCCCTTTTCGAATCCGAGTTGATAGTGATCGATTAGTTCTGAATGTGTTCGGTTCCATATTAGTTTTTGTAGTTGGTGTGGTTTCGCTGGAGTTGGTGTCAATTGGCAGGAATGCCGGAGGCCCGGGCGGGCATGATCGCTATTGCCCCTTCTGGTAGTTGCCCAGTTCCCATGCGCCTTTGTCGAACTGGCCCGGCCATGGTTTCCCGTCTTCTTTTACCGGCAGGATGCCGAGGCGCTGCATCCAGGCTTCAGCAGGAACGCGCCATTCCGGTATCGTGTAGAAATGGCCGCCATGGGAAAAAAAGTGAAACTCGGAAAACGCCACCTGCTTCGTCCGCAAGGCCGCGAAATACAGCAGGCTGTTCTCCGCCGGGACCAGCCGGTCCTGGCCACCCGCCACCAGAAACGCCGGCGGCGTTTCCGGCGTCACCTGCAGTTCGTTGGACAAATTATCCATCAGCTCCTTTGACGGATTGTCAGGCAGCAACCTTGCCCGTGACGGAAAATGACAGTCTTTGCCCTGCATGGTGATGACGGCATCAAACAGCATGACGAAATCAGGCCGGCATCCCTGTTGTTCGACCGGATCAGGGGAAGCTTTGTTGCCCTGGTCATAATGAGTGGCCAGCGTGGAAGCGACATGTCCGCCGGAGGACCCGCCACTCACTCCAACCTTTGCGACATTCACGCCCCATTCCTCCGCTTTCTGCCGGATGATCCGCATGGCCCGCCGGGCATCGTGCAGCGGTGCCGGGTGTTTGTATCCGTATACCGGCAGCCGGTATTTGACGACATAGACCGCGATCCCGAGGCTGTTGAGCCACTGGACATCCTGGCTCTGATCGGAGTGATGTTTATACCCTCCCGCAGGGCATATCAGCACCGCGGGTTTCTTTCCGGCGGCTTTGGGCCCGGGATAGAGGTGGAGAGTGGGGATATGCTTTGGGTCGACGCCAGTCAGCTCCGCAGAGTTGTCCGGCCAAATGTTCATTTGGTCCTCTCCGTAAAGAGTAGTTGCAGCCAAAAGAAGGAAGACGGCCTGGATTGCCCGGTAAGAATTTCGAGTGAACTTCATGGCAGCTGCTTTTCCTGGTTGTGATTTCGATGACAAAAATTTAAGCCGCTTTCACCATGCGTTCGTTCATTGGACGAGACCAGGCGGAACGGTTGCGGATGGTCTTCGGTCGTTCACTCTACGGTCTGCCGTTAATGGATTTTTCAGAAACCCACCCCTGATGCCGTCAGTCCGGAACTGATGACGGGCAGCGCCTGCCCGGTCCTGCCAGTCCACCGCGCGCACCGTCGTCAGTGACTTGCAAATGCTGTGGTCGTCCCATTTCCAGACGACTTTTTGTCGCGGGTGACTTCGAACGCATGAGCGCCTTTGCCTTCCTGGCCGCGGAGGAAATTGCCGTTGTTCAGCTGCTGGATGCTGGAGACCCAAGTGATGTTGAGTTCCGGGGCGTCCTTCGCTCCAAACTCCCATACCATCTTTTGCCCGGCGTCACTTCGATGACACACTTTTAGCAAAAGAACCCGCGCAGACTGGGTGTGGAACCGGGAGTAATTCTCCTCGACGCCGATCGTCCTCGTCCTCCTTCTCGTTCTCCTACTCGTCCTCGATTGTGACCGAGGACGAGTAGGAGAACGAGAAGGAGGACGAGACTTGCTTCCAACCGTCCTGGAAATCCCAACGCCAAGGGCGCGATTTAGTCAGGAGGCAACCTGCGGGTTT
>JANNVM010000739.1:0-2785 GCA_031414455.1 Verrucomicrobiota bacterium | reverse complement strand
ACCCTTTACGACACCACTCTGCGCGACGGCACCCAGGGCACGGGCATCAATTTCTCCGTCACTGACAAACTCCGCGTGGCGCACAAGCTCGACGACTTCGGCATCGACTACATCGAAGGCGGCTGGCCGGGCAGCAATCCGCGCGATGAGCAGTTCTTTGCCGAAGCTGCCACCCACACCTGGAAACACGCGCGTCTCACCGCCTTTGGCATGACCCGGCGAGGCAACATGAAAGTGGAGGACGACGCTCAGGTAGCCAAGCTGCTCGCCGCGAACACTCCTGCCATCTGCATCGTGGGTAAAACGTGGCCGCTGCACGTGACGGAGGTCTTCCGCGTCACGCTGGAGGAAAACCTCGCGATGATCGCGGATACGGTGCGGTACTTGAAAAGCCAGGGCCGCGAAGTGCTCTACGACGCCGAGCATTTTTTCGACAGTTTCCGCGAGGATCCGGAATACTCCCTGGCGACCATCAAGGCCGCGAAGGACGCCGGTGCCGATCTTGTAGTGCTGTGCGAAACCAACGGCGGCGCGATGCCGGAGTTCATCTTTGAAACCACGCAGAAGGCCATCGCCCATCTCGGCTGCGGCGTGGGCATTCACACCCACAACGACGGCGGCGTTGGCGTCGCCAATGCACTCGCGGCCGTGCGTGCCGGTGCCGTGCAGGTCCAGGGGACCATCAACGGCTACGGCGAACGCGTGGGGAACTGCAACCTCATCACCATCGCCGCCAACCTTCAGTTGAAGTACGGTCTCGCCGTCGCTTCCGACCTTACCAAACTCCGCGAACTCTCGCTCTTCGTGGACGAACTCGCCAACGTGACGCCCGACATCCGTGCACCCTACGTCGGCCGAGCGGCCTTCACCCACAAAGGCGGTCTCCATGTCCACGCCGTGCAAAAACTGGCGCGCACCTATGAACACGTCTCGCCCGCGCTCGTCGGCAACGAACAGGTCATCGTCATCTCCGACATGTCAGGCCAGAGCAACGTGCTCGTGAAGGCCGAAGCCCTTGGCTTCAAGCTCGACAAAGGCGCACCGGAAGCTGCCGCCGTGCTCAACGAAGTGAAACGCCTCGAGAGTGAGGGCTATGAGTTCGAAGCCGCGGAAGCATCGTTTCAGTTGCTCCTGGGCCGCCACCTCGGCGGCCGGAAGCCGTTGTTCGAGACGCTCGAATACGAATGCAGCTACCGCCGCGATGCGGAGCGCGGTTATGAAAGCTGTCTCGCCACGGTGAAGCTGAGACTGGACGGCGAAACCGTGCTCACCGTAGCCGAGGGCGATGGACCGGTGAACGCCCTCGACGGCGCGCTGCGCAAAGCCCTCGTCTCAAAGTATCCGATCGTCACGGAAATGACGCTCGCCGATTACAAGGTCCGCATCATTGACGGTCACCTCGGCACGGCCGCTAAAACCCGCGTGCTCATTGACAGCACCCACGCGCTGAAAACCTGGAGCACCGTCGGCGTCAGCTACAACATCATCGACGCCTCATGGCGCGCTCTGACCGACAGCGTGGAGTATTTCCTGCTGCGTGCGCAGGGGTGATTCAGTCGCGACCGCCGCGGGGAACGTCTGCACGGATACGGAAAAAGCCGTTGGAGAAGGATTCCTGCGTGATGCCGGCCGACAGGTGCAGTGAACCCCGGTGGACGGGCCGTCCGCTTTCATCGGTGGTGGTCTCACATGGCAGGGGTATCCAGCCGTAACGCATATCGGGTGAATACTCCACGCGCATGTGGACCCCTGCAGCGTCATAATCGCCGCGGGGGAATTCCCAAAAGACGAGATCGCGTTCGATCGTCAGCTTTGGCAGGAGATCGAACTCCGCTCGCTGCGGATCGCTGCCGAGGCCGAACTCGGCCAGCAGCGGCACGCGATCGCCGTCTGCATCTGAGGTGAGCGAAGCACCGGTAAGTCCGTAGGCGGCGAGCCAGTCCGGCAGGCACGGCGGGGCCACGGTGATCGTCACCGGCCGCGTCGTCGTGCCGCCGGGAGTGTTGGCATTAAAGGCAACCGTCCATGAGCCGCTGCGGGCGGCGCGGCCGGAGAGCGTGCCGTTATCGGAGAACGTCAGGCCCGGCGGCAGGTCGCCGGTGATACTCACGTCGGCAGGCCGGGAAAGTTGCAGCGCTTTCGAACCCGGACGCAGCGCGGTGAAGGAAAACGCCGGCTCTTCAAGGAAAAACGCGCGCGCGTCACTGGCGAGCCGCACTTCATCGAGTGCCGCGCCCCATGCACCGGAGGCCGCCTGCCAGCAGACCGTGTGACTGCCGGCGGGAATCTCGATGGAGCCCGGCTGCCAGGCACCGGACAGCGTTAGACCCTCCACGGTATTCCCATCAAGAAGCACGGTCACAGATCCGGCAGCGGCCTGCCAGTTTCCGGTCCAGCGGAAGTGCAGCACGTCGGGCCCGGTCACGTCCGTTTCGAGCCATGCGTTATCACTCGCCGCGGTTCCGTCCTGCCAGGCAACTCTCACGGCATCCATCCCATTCCGGGTCAGATAATTCTGCTCCATCGGCAGAGGCTGCGCATCCGCGAGCCAGGCCATGCGGCCCGCGGACTCCGTGCGCCACACGAAGCCCTCAGCCTCCAGCGCGGGCCCAATGGGCGGGGCCACCAACAGAGTGGCTGCGACTTCCGCGATGCCGCCAGGGCCGGTCGCCGTGAGATGCAGCGGATACGTCCCCGGCGTGCGGGGAACGCCCTGCCATTCCAAGTGCTGACCGTCATTCGACAGTCGCAGCGTCAGTCCTTCCGGCAAGCCGGTCGCCGTGAT
>JANNVM010000738.1:0-2681 GCA_031414455.1 Verrucomicrobiota bacterium | reverse complement strand
CCGTATTCCGTGCCCCACAGATTCAGCATCTGCCGGGTCTGGGTGCCGAAATTCTGGCTGCCGCCGGTGAAAACCTGACCGGTGAAAACTCCTGCCAGAGCCGAGAGCTGGCCGATGGAGTCCACTATCATCAATTCCGTGCCTCCGTTTCCGCTCAGGCGCAGGCCACCGGCGGCGCGGATATTGAACTGGTTAGCGGCGGTTGAGGCAAAATCGGCGGCCTGGGAGTCAGCCCAGACGAAGCTGCCCTGGTGGCTGGCTTTGGCCTGGTTGCCGGCGGCGAAACTGCCGGAGCCTGAAGCCAGATTGTTGAGCCCCCCGCCGATGAATGAATGGCTGCCGGAGGCCACATTCCCCTCCCCGCCGGCAACCGTCGAGGAGGCACCATTGGAAGTATCGCCGTCCGCACTGCCTGCCGTGTTGTTCCGGCCGCCGCCCACGGTGCCAAACAAGTCCACCACCGCGTTCGGATAGGGAACCGTCAAAAATCCATCCACATCCAAACTGCCGCCCCCGCCGATCGTCGCGCCGGTTACGCCGCTGGCGATGGTGTTGACGCTGGCCCCTCCCAGCACATTGACGGCGGTGGTGGAGTTCAAGAACCTTGGGATCACGACTTTAGTCTCCAGCGACAGGACCCGTGAATTTCCGGAAACGAGCACCAGCGATTGACCGTCCAGCGTGCCCAGAAGGGCTCCGGTCGTGCCTGTATTGCCCCCGACCCTCCAGGCATTGCCCAGGGCCGCGGCCGGCACGACACCCGTTAGGCTGGCGGCGGGAACCGAAGTCAGCGCCGCGCCCGGCACTGAACCGGTTAGGCTGGCGGCGTTGAGATTCGTTAAATTGGCGCCGCTGCCGGCGAAAACGTTATTCACATTGTTCAGCGTCACCGGATTCGAGTACGTGCCGGCCAGGCTGGTGGCGGACAACAGGCCGCTCAAATTGGCCGCGGTGATCGCATACGGCGCGGCGGTGATCTTTTGTCGCGGCGTCAGCGGTGTAAAATTGGCCTCTGCGCTGGATTTGACGGAGAGCAACAGCCAGCGATCCGCGCCGTTGAACGCTCCCGCGCCGAAGTCGAGCGTGACCGTGAACAGGCCGCTGCTCACCGCGACGGCGTTGACTGTCAGTATACTGCCAACAGCGTTGCCGGCGGTCGCGGCGTCGAACAGGGCGAATCTCAAATCATAAGAGCCGCTGGCGGCCGTGCCGCTGCCGTTGAGCCGGCCTTGATAGGTAAAGGCGGTGCCTTGCGCATGGGCGCTCAGCCCGCCGAGCATCAGGAGAAGGAGGAGTTTCGTGTACATGATGTTTTCCTTTTGGTTGAAGTGAAGTGCGCCGTATTCAATTCTGCCCGGCAGAGCACCTTTGCGGTGTCGCGCGGAAAGGAAAACCCACCGCCTTGAAACGGTGTAGGCGGGAGTGTGTTCGGCAGGAGATCCGATGTCGAGAAATATGATCCGGAAAATTCGTGCCCGCCATTGGCCCGCCCGGGCAACCCTGCGCCCTGGCCTCCCGAACCTTATGGAACGGAGTCGCTGCGGACCGGCGGAAGCGGGCGGGGCCGGCGTGCAAATCATCAGACCTTGTGCGCTTTTTCAGTGCCCGGCAGATCGTGGATTTCGATGAGCAGGCGGCAGAGCGCTCTGTGGTTCTCCGCATAGCGCGGCTTCGCGCCGGCACGATGGATCTAAAGATCGCCTCCATCGCACTTGCGGGAAGAGCCCTGCTTTTGACTGCCAGCACGAAAGACTTCGCTCCAGTGCCGGACTTGCGCATGGATAACCGGCTGGAGTGACCGTCACGGGATTGCCCGCCCTTGCCCTCACATACGCCGCGCTCTACCGCGGTCCATGCCTGCCGATCTTCCGGAACAATTCGTCCATCTGCACCTCCACACAGAGTATTCCACGCTCGATGGAGCGTGCCGGATTGATGACATCGTGAAGAAGGCGGCGAAGCTGGGGATGCCGGCGGTGGCGATGACGGATCACGGGAATCTCTATGGCGCGATAGACTTCTACCTCGCCTGCAAAAAGGCGAAGGTGAAGGCGATCATCGGGTGCGAGTTGTATGTCTGTGGCGAGGGGGTGGCGAAGGAGCATCGGGCTGAGGTGCCGGGGAAAAAGAATAACTATCACCTGACGGTGCTGGCGAAGAATGAGGCGGGATTCAAGAACCTGACGAAGATCGTAAGCCGCGCGCATCTCGACGGAGTTTACTACAAGCCGCGGACGGATCACGAGGATTTGTTCGCGTTCGGCGACGGGCTGATCGTATTGTCAGGGTGTCTGAACAGCGAGGTGAATGAAAGCATCCGCGGCGGGCAGGTGGACCATGCGCGGCACATTGTGCAAAAGTTTCACGCGCGCTGGGGCGGGGACTATTATCTGGAAATTCACGACCACGTGAGCGGCGAAGTGGCGGAGGCGCAGCGGGCGTGCAGTGCGCAGTTGCTGGAATGGGCGGATGAGTTCGGCATCAAGCCCGTGGCGGCAAATGACGTGCATTTCCTCAACCGCGACGACCACGAGGCGCACGATGTGTTGATCTGTATCGGTACGGGCAAGATGGTGTTCGATGAGAAGCGGATGCACTACAGCGAGGAGGTTTATTTCAAGACGCCGAAGGAAATGATCAAACTCTTCAAGCACTGTCCGCAGGCACTGTGGAGCACGCTG
>JANNVM010000737.1:0-3471 GCA_031414455.1 Verrucomicrobiota bacterium | reverse complement strand
CCGCGGCGATCGACCCGGTGCATTGGGGAATGGATTTGCCGGGGGAGGCGAGCATGCTGGCAAAGGAACTGACCAGCCGTCTGGAGCAACGGGAATCCCCCAGGTCGATGGAGCCGAACTCTGCCTCGGCCCAGTCAGCGTGGGTGGACAAATTGAGAGGAAATGGAATTTCAGGGGACTTGGATTGCGTTAGCATCCGTCTGACAATACCTACTATAAAATTTGTACGACCGATATTTTCTAGTTTGTGGATAAAGATCAGGACTTGTCTCCGCTTTCGCGTCAGGGGACTTGTCCCGGGGGTGCGGGTTAGGCGCGGAAGAGAGTGTGCCACATCAGGGAACGCAGCCGCCGCGTCTGGAGCGCGCCCGCTGCTCCGCACCACTACGACAAGTCGCACCCCCGCGAAAAGCGGCGACAAGTCTCCGCAGTCCAGGGCGCCTGCGGCGCGGCAGATGGGCTCATTCCATTTCCCCGCGGATCAGGATGTCTGAGCCTCGCCAATTACAGCCCGTTCTTTATCGATTTTGCAGTCCAGACGTGCTGTACCGTATTGGCGAACAATCATGCTATTTCCTCCGGCCATATCGCACTCACCACGACACTGAAACGGATTGATCCTGGCCTGTTCCAACTCACGGCCCTTGCCGTGAATTGGATGCTGAACGCAGACGAACTGTTTGCGAATAAGCTGTTCGCCTTCACTCCCGAAGATGTCTCAAATCTGAAACGGAAATGGAAGCTGCCGCTTCAAGCATAAACAGAGCAAGCCGTCGATTGCGCCGCAACGCCTGGAACCGCGGAGCGGTTCGCCCATGAATAGCCGGGGGTGGAGCAACGCGAAACCCCCGGTGAGAAGACCGCCGTCACATCAACCGCAGCGCGGTTGGCCAATGGGCACGGGACGTCACGCCTGCATTGGTCAACCACGCTGTGGTTGGCTCCTGCGCCGGTCTAACACCGAATTACTTATTGCCAACATTTGGGCGGATTGGCAATGTAACGCACCGCACTGCCAGCCAATCAATCTCATGACTGCACACGAAAAACACATGGAGTTTCACCGTCGCAATGACGAGGCGACCAAGTTGCTGATGACAATACTGCCGCGCTGTATTCCTGAAGGCTGGCGCGAGGCGCTCCTGGAACTAACCGCGGCATGGACCCCGCACACAGGCGCGCTGGCGGTGCATCATAGTCTGACAAATCCCGGAACTCAGGAGTCCGTCTCCGACTTTCCTGCCGAACTGTTTGAAGCCACTGCGGCCTTACATCAGGTCTTCGCAGAATTTCAGCAGGACTGGAAACGGGCTGCGTTTAACATGAAAGTGAACGGACTAAGCCTGCCCCAGGGTTATGAGGTGAAATTCACTTATGGGCCGCCGTAAGATTTCGCACCGCTGCCTCACTGCCCGATGCAATAGAGCGCGGCCTTCGTGCGGATGAACAGTTCCTTCCCTGCGGCGACGGGGGAGGCCATGATGCCATCGGGCAGGGTGTTGGCGGCGATCTTTTCAAATGTACGGCCGGGCTTGACGACGGTGGTGGTGCCGCGCTCGTCGCAGAAGAAGAGTTTTCCGTCGGCATAGAGCGGGGAGGCGCTGCAATTGGCGGGGCCGCGTTCGTTGTAGAGGAGACTGCCGTCTTTGAAGTCCACGGCGGAGAGGATGCCGTTGTCGCCGTTCATGTAGATGATGCCGTCCACAGTGACGGGCGAGGAGCGGGTGGGGATGGCTTTGGTCTGTTCCCAGAGGAGCTTGCCGCTGATGTCGCCGGTGGTGGCGGCGTCTATCTTGAATGCCTGGAGATTGGCTTTGCCGTGGCCGGTGTTGATGGCGATGACGCCCTCGTGCCATGCGGGGATGCTGGCGTTGGAGAAGCCTTTGTAGGTGGTGCGCCAGATTTCTTTGCCGGTGTCAGGATCGTAGGCCACGGTGGCTTTTGAGCCGCTGCTGACAAGTTGCGGCTTGCCGGCGACAGTGATGAGCACGGGCGTGGTGTAGGCTTTGCGAAGATCGCCCTCCATGACCGGTTTTCCATCGGCGCCGAGGTCGCCAAACTCCGTGTTCCGGTCGGTCTTCCATCGTGTGGCACCGGTCTTTTTGTCGAGCGCACAGAGATACTGCACGTCCACTCCGTCCATTGTCAGGATGATGGAATCCTTCCAGTCAAAAAGCGAAGAGCCGGGCCCGCGATAATGCCGGCACGGCAGATCGTTTCGTTTCCATTCCTCTTTGAATGTTTCCGTATCAATACAGGAAGTGCCGTAACTGCCGAAGTTGACGAAGACCTTGCCACCGCTGAGCACGCCGGTGGGAGACGCGTAGGAGTTGAGGTCGTTGCCCAGCGGCTCGGGTTTCTCCGCATGAAAGAGTTTGGCCTCGTGCAGCACCTTGCCCGTCGCGCGGTCGAGACAGAAGACGAAGTAGTCGTGGCCGTCCGGTGTGGCCGTCGTGAGCCAGACCTGAGTTTCGGAAACGAGCGGCGTGGACCAACCCTTGTGAGGGATGGGCGTTTTCCACTTCACGTTCTTGGTGTCGCTCCACTCGGCGGGAAGGCCTTCGGCGATGCCGTGTCCGTCCACCGAGGGGCCGCGGAACTGGGGCCAGTCGCGAGCTGCCGCGGTGAAGACGAAAGGGCTTAGGCAAATTGCAGCGAGGAAGGTTTTCATAAAATCATGGATCAATGGGGACAAACAATATACCAGTAGGTTTCTCCAATGGGTGCCCGAGGTTTTGAGGGCCGGAGGCCCGGCAGAAATTAGCCGGTGGCGTGAGCCACCGGACCCCGCATGCGAAACAACCAAGCCCCGGAGGGGCGACACTTCGAGCGTAAAACCTCCCGCTGAGTCTCGCCCCTCCCGGGGCTGATATGATTCGATGCCAAACCGGTGGCTTACGCCACCGGCTAATTTCTGTTGGCCCTCCGGGCCTGATCAAATCAAAGAAGGCCACAACGGCGGAATCACAGGATTACTTCGCTCCGACACAATAAAGCATCCGCGTGGTGCGGACGAAGGCGGAGCCGCTGGCGAGCGCGATGGAGGAGCGGACGTCTTTCTCTTCGCCGTCGGCCATGCTGCCGGAGAAGATGACTTTCGCTTCGTCGCCGGCGGCGAGGATGGTGACGTGGGCGCGCATGTCCTGGAAGTATATCTTCCCGTCGCCGGCGGTGGGCGAGGATTCGATCTTCGCGCCGCCCTCCACGCGGTGCTCCCAGATGAGCTTTCCGGTTTTTGGCTCCACGCAACTCATGGATTTGCGGTCGCTGTTCAGGACGTAAAAGCGGCCCTGATAGAAGAGCGGCGTGCTGACATCGCTGGAGACGTCTTCGTTCTTCGTGTCCTTGCCGCTCACCCACGCGAGTTCGTCAGGTGTCACCGCGCCGGTCGCCCCGGCCTTCACCGCATAGACCGGCTGACGCTTGGGTGCGCAGGCGAGGATGATGCCGTCGCCGGCCACAGGCCCGGGC
>JANNVM010000736.1:0-3305 GCA_031414455.1 Verrucomicrobiota bacterium | reverse complement strand
CCGTGAACTTCCATTTTGTCTCCGCGCCGCGCTCGGGTCGTGGAGTGTCGTTGCGCAGGAGGGCGTCGCGCCCGCCATTGCGCGCATCAAAATACGGCGCGGGCTGCGCGAGGCGGCCGAGTTGCGCGTTCTCGGGATAGTAGGCGCAGGCGTAGAGGTCGAGGTCGCCGTCGTTGTCGTAGTCGGCGGCGGCCATGCTGGAGAAATTGCGGCCTTTGCTGAGAATGACCGGTGCAGAGACTTGGCCGCGGCCATTGTTGGTCTGAAGCATCACGTCCTGCTCGATGGTTAGGGCGAGGTCCTGGTCGCCGTCGTTGTCGAAGTCGGCGAAAAGCGCGGCCTGCGTCGGCTCCAGCCAGTCCACGCCGCAGTCGAGCGCGGCTTCCACGGCGCGGCCGTCTTTGGCGTGGAGGAAGAGGCGGTTCGGCAATCCGGCGGGCTGGCAGACATAGACGTCGTCGAGTCCGTCGCCGTTGATGTCCGCGACGGCGATGCCGTGGTGGCCGAATCCCTGGAGCGTGAGATTCCAGTCGAGTGCCTGCTGCCATGTCGGCTGCGCGACGTTGAGTTGCGCCGCGAGCACTGGCGTGTTGCCGATGAGTGTGGCCGTGCGCTCGCGGAAGAGGCGCCCGCCGGCGCGTTCGGCTTCTTCACATTCCTCCACGGCGAGGCTGGCGAGCTTCGGCTCGTCTTTGCCCGACCACTCACAGCGCCAGCGCGAGGTTTGGCACGCGCGGCCTTTCGTCGTGTCCGCCTCGCGCTCCACGCGGATCGTCGTGCTCCAACCGGCGGCGGTCTGGCTGATGAGGATGATCTTGAGCCATGCGCGGCGCGAATCCGCCACGCTCTCCGGCGGCCAGGATTCATTCCATGCTTTGGCGAATCCCTCGCGGCCTTTGCAGTCAGCGAGTGCCTCGCTGGCCCGGGCGAGGCGCACGCGGAAGGCGTCGTCGGCGAAGGTCTCCGTCATGGCCGGGCGCAGCGGCTGGCCGGCAAATTCCGGTGCCACCCATTCCAGGCCGCCGGCTTCCAGAGTGGTGCCGGGTTTCAAAACGGCGAGATATTCGCCGAGCCGGCGCGACATCGCCTCCGTAGGCCAGCCGTCCGCGGCGGGATTGTCGCTCTGCGCGATGGCGCGCATGAAACCAGAGAGTTGGTCCTTTTGCTCGTCCCCCTCTGCCTGAAGAGGACTCAGGAGCCACGGGATGAATGCTCCGATGAGAACAGGCAGGGCAGGCTGGAAGTCCGCCCTGCCCACCTGCCGCGCCCGCATCTTCCTGAACGAAATCATCTTCATTCCCTTCGTATCCTCCTGTTCGGTAAAAAGAAAGGGCGGCCCGTAATGCGGACCGCCCCTTGTGGAAGCATTTGGCAGCGCGGCGGCTCAGGCGCGACGGCGGCGCAGGCTGAGGCCAGCGAGGGCAAAAAGTCCGGCGCTCACAGCGGCAGGCTCAGGGATGACGGCAGTAATGGCGGTGAGGCCGGTTTCGGCACCTGCGATGCTCGCGGCATTGCTGCCCACGAGAGTCGCTCCGTTATAGAATTCGACGAGGAAAGTGTCATCGCGCTCGAAGCAGCAGTCGGTCCGGCCCCAAATATTGAAGCTGTCCACCGATACCGGAGCAGAGAAGACAACCGTGTAAATGTCCGGCTCGGCACCGCCGCCCTGGCCGTCATTGTCGTGCCATGAAGTATTGGAGCCAAAGCCGCCGTCCGTGTTGCCATCATTGGCCCAACTCGGGGAAGTGCCCCAGCCGGTAGAGGAAGCGGTGGCGACGCCCCCATTCGCACTCGCGGCGACATTGGTGGCGGAGCCTTGCTGGAACGCCTGAACTTCAGCCCAGTGGGTCGCCACACCACCGGCAGGGGTGTTGATGGCAGAATTCGTGACGACGATCCGGTCGGCGAGAACGGTGGCGGCCTGAGCAGAGGCGCCGCACGTGAGGACGGCGAGGGCCGTGATAAGGGATGATTTGTGCATATAAATGGATCAGTAGAGACGTGGAAGTGATGAACCGCAGGGAATTAACCGCCGCTTTTAGGGTTTTCGCACCCTTAAGTCAAAGAAAAATCCTCAAATTAAAATTTCAAACCCTGCTCCGGACTCCTGTAAGCCGGTGTGCCGGTGAACGGAGGCAACTGCGTGTAAACGGTGGTGTCCGTCGGCCGTCCGTCCGTCGCCATGGCGCGATGGATGATTCACCCGGACTGGTTCTCCCCGCGCCCTGCGGCGTTGCTCACTCGTTACAAATCCCTGCGAAGAGGCACCGCGATCGCGCCTTGCCAGCCACCGACAGCCCCGCTGCCTTAATTTATTTTCACCTCCTTAGTTCACCTCCTTAGAACTCCATGCGCACGCCGAGCCAGCGGTCACCGGCGGGGATGAGGTCCACGGTCCAGGTGGATTGTTGGCCGCGGTCTTCGATTTCGAGCACGATGCGGCGGCGGGCCCCGGGGAGTTCCGTGGCGGGGGCGGGCGGACGGACGAGCGCGGGACGCGGGCCGCGCAGGCAGGCGGCGCGGATCGGATCGAGGACGACCTCCCGTGGCATGGGCTTTACCTCCGGACCGCTTCCGTTGAAGCGGAGGACGTGAGGGAGGAAGAGGGCGTGGAGCGGGTCGGGCTGTCCGGGGACGGGCGGGGTGGTGAGGGCGGCGAGAAACGACTGCGCCCATGCGAGGGCTTCGGATGCCGGGAGGGCACGGGGTGCGACGGACCAGAGTTGGTGCCGGGAAATGGACTGAGCGGTGATTTTGGCGCCAACTTTTGGCAGGATATTGCCGCGGAGCACAAGGATAGCGAGACCGCCGGTGGCTGGGGCGCCGGGTGGATCGGTGAAGTCTTCGCAATAAGACAGGGCGATGAAGCGGTTGTCGGAGACGGGGGCGTCCGGAATGACGTCTTGTTTAATTGCGAGCGTGCGGCGGTTTGCGGCGCGCGACTGCACAGCATGCGCGGCGAGGTATTTCGCCACCGCCGGGCCGGTGCGCACGGGGCCGTCGTCAAAGGTGACGCTGGCCGCGTAGCAGGAGAGGACATCCGGAGGCGGATTTTCCCATGGGGGCGGGCTTTCGTGAGGCAGGAGCCAGCCGCGGACGCCGGTCACTTTAAGGGTGTGCAACTCGTAATTGCCTTGATCGACGATCCAATCGGAGGTTGCCCGGCTGCGGCCTTCCTTGTAGTGCAGGGACTCTGCGCGGACGAGGCGGGCGGTCAGGCCGGTGAGTGCGAGCAGGACGGCGGTCTGCCCCCATTTACGGAACCGCCACCATTTGGTGAGCGCGGCCAGGACGGTCAGGGCGAT
>JANNVM010000735.1:0-2356 GCA_031414455.1 Verrucomicrobiota bacterium | reverse complement strand
CGGGATCGGCGATGAATACTTCGGTGTCCCCGGTCCGCACCGAGGTGACGAGCAGTTTCTGCCCGCTGAGGTCGCCGGCGAAGGATGTGGAGGCTGTGAGGAGGAGAAGGTGAGTAATTGTTTTCACGGTGGATCGCTGCTGAGTTTGACGGTGAGACCGCTGATTCGCTGGTCGCTGCCTTTGGGCGTGATGAGCGTTTTGCCGTTCACCTGCTTGCGCTCAAAGTCTGCGAGATTGGTAATCGTGTAGCCCTCCTCTGTACGGCGCACGGCTTCTGCGCAGCCCATCTCATGCGCGGCTTCGGCGGCTTTGCGGTGGAACTCAATGCTGCCGCCCAGCGCAATGTCCGCCATGAAGTAACGAACATTGACTTCGGGGAACGGGACGTCGGAATTGAGCGTCACCCGCGCGCCGTCTGCGGGCAGGCCGCTGCTCTTGAATACAACCTTTCGCGCCGCGCCATCGCCGCTGGCGGTGAAGACATGCGCGTTGCTGGCGCGACAACCGTCCGTCCAGCGGCGCAGAGCTTCGGACACCGCGACATCGAACTTCCTCGCCTCGTAGCCCGCCATGTCAGCGCCCAGCGTCAAATCAAGCAGAGCCAGCCGCAGCGCCGACTGCGACACCGCGCCATCGTTCGTCAGCACCACCTCTGCGCCGGTGATCGTTCGTTTCGTGCCACGATGCACGATGCGCAACACCCGCCCGTCCTTGCCCGCTGCATTCTCCAGCCACTTGCGCTCGAAGTCATCCTTGTTCGCCACCCGCACGCCGGCATCCCACAGTCGGATGGCTTCGCGCGAATCCGGATCCCGTTCCTCCGCCGCATACTTGCGGTAAAGATCCGTCTTCCCGCCATTGAGCGTCATATCCGCCAGCAGGTAGCGCACCTGAGGCTCGCGCCAGATAACCTGCTGCCAGTCTGAGGACTGAGCGAACGTGCGCGGCCCGGCGACGATGGCGAAAAGCAAGGAAAGCAGAGGAATCGTTTTCAATGGTGATGAGAATGCCAAGATATTCACCAGTTGTACTCCCGGGTGACGTGCCGACTAGAACAGAATGGAGGACAAACCTGGATAAAAGGCTCCGCTCCTTTCAGGACGTCGACCTTCACCCGCCCGCCGGACTCCGCGTCCATTGAGCCAGCGGGCAAGAATCACAGGCCGATCAAAACTACAGGTCACGCCCGTCCCGGTGAGGCCAAGCTTTCACGGGGAACCCGGAGGCGCCGAGATCATCCGACTCGTCTGACGGGAGCTCATATAGCTGGTCCGGCGAGTTAACAGTGGGTCTAAAGGCAGAATCCCCAACAAAAAGTCCCGGCCCTGAATAGTCAGGGCCGGGACGTGATTATTGTCCGGATCGTGAAGCGGCGGATTAGCGATTCCGGCGGCGCAACTGGTCCAGCGCGAGAAGGGCGCACCCCATCATCAACAGAGTGGAACCGGTCTCGGGTACCGCGGCACCGGGACTGAAGGCAGTCAATACCCGCACATAGTCACCGGGAGTAGAGGCACTCCAATTTACGTTCAGGCGATAATTTAGTGTTCCGTCGATCACGGCAGAATCGCCAGATTCCAGCCCGCGTAAACTCGGATTGAGGTAATTTACCCCGGTATTCGCAAGGTAATCGCTGGCCGCCAAGGTCCCCGTCTGGGTCATAATTGCGAGGATCGGAGCATCAAAATCAACCCATCCTATTTGCGTACCGCTTTGGGGATCGAAAAAGATATAGTGACTCGCGACTACGGTGCCGGCAGCGAGGGTACCAGAGGGGATATTAGTAGCCAAGCCCGCGGGACCGACCACTGCGTTCTGACTTTCATTGAACCCGTAGAGGTTGTAGTTATTGAAAGTATCGTTGCCGACACTGTTTGGAGCCCCAAGTGGATTCCCGATGGGCGGAAACAACTGGACAAATGTGCCGCCATTCGTTGACGCTGTACCGCCGGTGACGGCACCACCGATGATTATAGCCTGCGCTTCACCGGCGATGAAGGGGCTGAATAAAAGGCCTGCAATCAGGCCCGCAAATGCAGTGTTTTTGAAGTGTCTCATATTGTGATCTGGTTTGTGTCGATTGGCATTGCTACAAATTACTGAAAAGCATTTGTCGCGCCTTCCCGTTCGATCCCATTCTCATTCGATGCACAACTCCCTTGCAAACAGATGATTGTTACTGAAAAATATTTTTTCAGTAACAGGCCATTCTCGGCGTCTCGTCAACAAAATGTAAAGTATTCCGACGCTTGGGGTCCCTAGTGTGCTGAATCGAGGACAAACCTGGATAAAAGGCTCCGCTCCTTTCAGGACGTCGACCTTCACCCGCCCGCCGGACTCCGCGTCCATTGAGCC
>JANNVM010000734.1:0-7031 GCA_031414455.1 Verrucomicrobiota bacterium | reverse complement strand
TTGTCGCGGTGCGAAATGGAATCGAACAGTTCCCGCGACGGCACGATGATGGCCCCGTCCGTTTCCGGAACGATACGTGCCGGATTGAGAGGGTTGGCCCTCTTGTTCTGCAACTCTTCAAAATCATCCGTGCCGTCGCCGTCAGTATCGAGCGGCTGCGTCACCGGCACCCGTTTCACCTGGAAGAAGGCGCGGCGCAGTTCCGGCAGACTGTCGTAGAGGCGATTCTCCAGCCGCATGTCCGCCGGGAACGTGCAGGCGTCAGGGCGCGGCCCGCGCATCAGCAGATGATAGTAATCCGGATCCGCCGGCACTTCACAGAAGACCCTCCCTCTGCTATCGTATCCCGTCCGCGCGAAGGTAAACTCCGGGGCAGGCGCAGCCACGGCCGTCAGAGCCGGAATCAGCCAAAAAATTAGCCGGAGCAGGCGGAGAAATGGGGACATGGGCCGAGTGAACCACATTCGATGCCGTTTGAGAAGGGAAACCTTTCTGCGTCCGCGACCGCGATAAGCCGCAGTGCCTTTTGCAATTCACGGCGCTCCCATTACCGTCGCCGCCCCCATGCTCCCCTGGTTTCAATCATCGCGCCCTCCCATCTATCTCGCTCCCATGGCGGGCGTGTCCGATTTTGTCTTTCGCCGGCTCTGCAAGGAACTCGGCGCGGATGTCATGGTCACTGAGTTCGTTTCGTCCGAAGGCATTCTGAAACGCGATGACCGGACGCGGAAATACACCGAGTTTGACGAGGCGCAGCGTCCCGTCGGCGTGCAACTGTTCGGGGCCGATCCGGAACACATGGCCGAAGCCGCGAAGAAGGTCATTGATTGGAAACAGCCGGACTTTATTGACCTCAATTTTGGCTGTCCTGTAAACAAAGTAGTGTCGAAAAACGGCGGCTCGTCGCTGCTGCGCGATTGTCCGGCGCTCACGGCTGTGGCGTCGGCGGTTGCGAAGGCCGTGCCCATTCCCGTCACCGCGAAGATTCGGATCGGCTGGGACGCGGAGACAATCAACGCGCCGCGCGTGGTGCATCTCCTCGAAGACAGCGGCATCGCAGCCGTAACGATTCACGGGCGCACGCGCGCCCAGGGCTACAGCGGGCTCGCCGACTGGGAGGTGATCGGTGACTGCGCGGCCAATTCAGGCATTCCCGTTGTCGGAAACGGCGACATCGCCAGCGGACGCGATGTCGAACTTCGATTGCGCACCACCCGGGTCAGCGGGCTCATGATCGGCCGGGCCGCGATGAGTTATCCATGGGTTTTTCGTGAAGCAAAGCACTACCTCGCGACCGGCGAGCAACCCGCTAAGGTGCCGGCGGACGAGCGGTGGAAGTTCATTCTCCGTCACTGCCGTCTCGCGACGGAGCACGGGCGCTACGGTGCGGAGAAATTCACGGTGCAGGCGATGCGCAGCCGCCTCATGGCCTACAGCAAAGGACTGCCCGCCGGACGCCGGCTGCGCGACCGCTTTTGCCATCTCACCAGCCTCACGGAACTCGAAGACCTTGCTGCAGAATACCTCAGCCATCCGCGCTGGACGGAAATGCCGGAGCATCCGGAACTTGAGGCCGCAGCGTAATACCCCGCAGTGACGCTCATGCGTGGAAAAGACCGGGTGCGGGGTCGCGTTGTACGAACACTGTTTTCCCACATGAAGACCAAGAAGACCACGATACTCATCGCCATCGGCTGGACCACCTGCACCGCAGCGGCTTTTTGGGCCGGCATGTCCCGGGGCCGTGACGGCGTGGATGAAGCCGGCCGCAAGGGCCGGGCCGGGCTTTCCACTGTAACCGCCAACGGCACCGTCTCCGGAAAATCCGGAGTCCCCGGAAGCGGCGACTCCTCCGCAGCCACGGCCGGGGGACCGGTTGGCCGGGCCAAACCGGTCAGCGATCTCACTCCCGAAGAGACCGCGGCGCGCATGAAGGACATTCTCGCCATGGAGGATCCTCAGGCGAAAATGGAAGCCTATCTTGAGTTCATGAAGGGCTTGAAAGGCGATGTTCAGATTGCCGCGGCGATGGAATCGCTAACCGAGAACTACAGCAACCGGGAGCGCGGCCGTGAGTTCGCCATGCTCATGACCCGCTGGGCCAAAGAGTCACCGGAAGCCGCCCTCGCATGGACGCAGACTCATGACGACTGGCGCAAGCAGTGGGGAACCCAAACCGCTCTCGCCGTTTGGGCACAAAACGATCCCGGCAAAGCCGCGGCATGGGCGATGGCTCACCCTCCGAAAAACAAAGACGAGGGTAACTATCACATCGTGGGTGTCATCTCCGGCATCGCCAAAGCCAATCCCGAACTGGCCTCGCACCTCGCCGAAAACATGGACCGCAGCGAGGCCCGCGGCCAGGCGATGGACAAGGTGCTCGACTCCTGGTTCAAGCTCCGCGGCGACGAAGCCGCCAAGACCATGGTGATGGGACTTGAGGAAGGCCCCTACAAAAACGGCATCCTCGGACGCCTCGCGGAGCGCCTTGCGGACAAAGATCCCCGGACCGCCGCCCTGTGGGCCGCCGCCCTGCCCGCCGGTGAAGCCAAACCCCGGATTGTCACTGAGGTCATAGATGAATGGGCCGACAAA
This sequence comes from Verrucomicrobiota bacterium, assembly GCA_031414455.1. GTDB lineage: Bacteria > Verrucomicrobiota > Verrucomicrobiia > Verrucomicrobiales > V1-33 > V1-33. Next base: position 4,436 of record JANNVM010000734.1, on the reverse strand, counting down.
AATCCCAACGATGCCGGCACCTGGCTCAACTCTCTGCCCCACGATGCCACCATGGACGAACCCCGCGAGCGCTTTGCCTGGAAAGTGCAGGAGCAAAACCCGGAGGCCGCGCTCGCATGGGCCAACACCATCACCGACGACAAGCGGCGCAATGAAGCCTCCTACCGTCTCGTCCGCGGGTGGATGGAGCGCGAGCCCGACGTGGCCCGGGCATGGGTCTCCAGCAGTCAACTCCCCGACGACATGAAGGAGCGGCTCATCAACCGCCGCCGCGGCTAAAAACCGCTAACCGTCCTGACGCTTCAGTTCCGTACTGGCGCGCTCCAGTTGCGTCCGCTCATCTGCTGTCAGACTGTCGAGCCCGCTGCGGCTGATCTTTTCAAGGATGGCGTCTATTTTCGTCACCGCCACCCGGTCCTCGCGCAATTCCGGGCGGGGCACGACCTTGGGCGTGTAAGGCAACGCCCCGGGCGATTTTCTTCCGGGCCGCGGCAGTGCCGCGGAAAAAGCTTCGGCGACACGCGCGAAGCGCGGTGAAAGGCCGTAACGGCGCATGATAAAATAGGTAGCTGCAACACTCAGGCCCAGAATGGCACAGCCGATGCCGCTACGCACCTGGATGAAACGAAGCAAATTGATGGCAAGCAGTGCTGCCGCGAGATACTTCAATTTGATGGGCAGGAGGAACACCGGTGCATCCGGCTCCAGAAATGCAATCGCGAGGAACACGCAGAAGTGAATGATGCCAGGGCCGGCCCAGTAGGCTTCCCGGCTTAGACCAGTGGCAAGGGCGGTGAGCACGGCCAGGGAACCAATGGCGATGAGGATCAGATACAGTCGGGAGAAAAACCGGCGGCCCATGCGCTGCTCCAGTTCCTTCCCGAAGACCCATAGAAAATACATGTCCAGGAGGAACCATGCGCTGGGGAAGTTGCAGACGAAGTAAGTGCCCCACTGCCACCATGAAGGCCATGCCACATCGTTTTCAGCGAGCGGAACGCGGGCCGCCAGAGATAGCTCCTGATTCAGCCATCCGCCGGTGCCCGCAATGATGATCAGCATGACGGAATGCAGCACCACAAGGATCGTCGAGAGCCATACCGGGAACCCCCTGAGGAAAAAGAGCGGCCGGTTGTCGGGATTAAAACTGGAGGCAAACATAGGAGGGAGAAGGTGAGACTGCCATAGCATCGCAAGGGGAACCGCTCAAGCCGCGTAATCTCCGGTGAAACCCGCCCCTACACCCGGCGCAACTGACGGCGCAGGACAAAGTAGAGAACCATCAGCGGAGCGAGAATCCAGAGAACAAGGGTGATCCTGTTCCAGTCGAGGGTATGGACTTTCATGTCAAGCAGCGTCCATTCGCGGCCAAAGAGATTGAAGCGGATGAGGTAATGTTTGTCGCGTCCGAAGAAGACATTGGGACGCTTCGAGCGGCGGCTGTCGGTGCGCTCCATTTCGGCTTTGCTGAAGAGGTCGCGGATCTTCTGATTGTCGAAGACCTGTTCGGCGCTGACAATGCGGTATTCGTCAGGGACGATGTGCCGTTCGGGAGTGAATGTTCCGTTCCTGACGTCCTCCATGATGGCATCAATGCGCTGAGCGGCCTTGCGCGGGGTGCGCTCTTCGAGGCCGGAGATGATGGCGAGGGCCTGCTTGGCGTTGTCGAGTTGCACTGCCTCGCGCGGGCTGAGTTCGCGGGTGCGGTTGCCGGGCGGAGCGCCTTCCGGCGGGGAAATGATGCGGCGGATGCGGGTGTTGAGTTCCTCCTGCGCGACACTGAGCGGATTCAGATTTGCCTGCGCGAGAACCATACTTTCGTAGGACCAGCGCAGGGGCATGAGGTTGCCGATGAACGGCACCCGGAGATCGCTGCGTTTGTCGGGACCGCTTTCCTTTTCGTCGCCTGCCCAGCGGCGGATGCTGTAGACGAAATCCAGGTTCCGGTTCATTTCCTCATACTTGATCAGCGCACCGCCAAGGATGATTTGGGGGATGAGCACCAGCGGGATGATGTTCAGCGCAGTCTTGGCATCCCGCACGAGGCTGGAAATGAGCAGTCCGATGCCAACACCGCTGAGCGAAGTGGCGACCATCCAGAAGAGATAGGTGAAGAACATATCCTTCACTTCGAGAATCTTGTTGCCGATGAGAATGTAGATGACGTTTTGGAGCAGCGAGACCGCACCGAGGGCGAGCATCTTGCCGAGAATGAAACCGGCCACGTTCCGGTTATAGTTTCGTTCGCGCTGGAGGAGAATGCGGTCCCGTATGATTTCGTCGGCGCTGTTTGTCAGGCCGAGAAACATGGCCACGATGAGCGAAAGGAAGAGATAGGTGGGGATGTGAAAGGCGGAAGCGAAGGTGTACTCTCCGTCCTCCGACCAGCGCAGCACGGTGGCGATGAGAACTGCGAGAAGCGGAGCCTCGATGAGCGTGGTCGCCATGTTGGCGCGGTTGCGCAAACGGCTGAGCAGGGCCCGGCGCAACATGACGCCGGCGCGCACACGCCGCTCCCTGGGCGGAGACTTGACCCTTTCCGTCTGCGGAGGCGCAGACGCGCCGGTGGCCGACATGGCGGTTTCGTCGTTGCGCAGCCCGGGCACTTTCACATCGCGCATCACGAGGTGCGTGTGATGCCGGTCGCGCCAGAATTCCGGCGGGAAGCGTCGCGCCGGAGCCATGTGCCCGCGGGCATCCTCTTCGTAGAGCACGTCACCGCCGAGGTCACGCAGCGGGGTTTCAAGGACGTCAAAAATGAATTCCGGCTGGTGGAAATCCGGCTGCGGCAAATGCGCTCCGGCGTCGCGCGCGGGTTTGGCAAGCTGCTCCTCCCACGCATCGCGGAAGTAATCCTGCATCTCCTGCGGACGCCCGAAGAAGACCATCTTCCCGCCGTTATCAAGGAGGATCGCCTTGTTGAACATGTGGAACAGCCGCGCGCTGGGCTGGTGGATGCTGACGAAGACAATCTTGTTATGCGCCAGACCGCGGATGATTTCGAGAACATGCTCGCTGTCCTTCGAGGAGAGGCCGGACGTGGGCTCGTCGAAAAGGAACACGTCAGCAGGCGTGATCATATCGAGGCCGATGTTCAGTCGCTTCCGCTCTCCGCTGGAGAGGGTCTTCTGCTCCGGAAGCCCGGCGACTGAGCGGCGGCGCTCGTTGAGGCCGAGTTCGATGAGCTTGGCATCCACGCGGCGGCGGATGTCGCGCGACTGGAGATGCGGCGAGCGCATCGTGGCCGCACACGTCAGGTTTTCCTCCACGGTGAGCAGCGGATCGAAGGCGTCCTCGTGCGGGATGTAGCTGATGAAGGGGGCGAGTCGCGTAATGTTATCGTAGAGCGGCTGACCGTTCATGCGAATCCCGCCGCCGTTCGGACGGAGGTGACCGGCGAGGATCCGCAGCAGGCAGCTCTTGCCGCTGCCGCTGGGGCCGAGCACGCAGATCATCTCGCCACGGCGCACCGTAAAACTGATCCCGTCCACTGCGGGCGTATGCCGTCCGAAGCGGTGCGTGAGGTCCGTGACCTCAAGTTGACGGATGATATTGCGCTCCTCTTCAATGATCCCGTCCGCAAAGCGGCAGCGAAGCTGCTGGCCTTCGCCCAGCACGATGATCGCGCCGTCCTTGAGAGCCACCCGCTCCTTCTCCTTAACCGGCAGTTTTTCCACCATGAGGTGGCGCGGCGATTTGATGACTTCCAGTTCGCCGGTTTTGTTTTCGTAGTCGCAGGTGATGCGAAGCAGCATCTCGCTGCGCAGCGTGGGAGAGAGCAGTATATCCCCCTCGCGGAGCAGCGCCGGATTGTTGGAGATGCGGTAGTCGGTCCGGCCCGGATTGAGATTGAACCGCCCGCCCATTTCCCGGGCCCGGCGGCGCAGTTCGGAAAAGGTTATGGAAGTTTCGTCCGGAAACGTGATGCGCTCCGGCAGTGCCGCGGTCAGCGGCTGTCCCAGGACGAGGGTGCGCCCGCCGATCTTGACCGGCGACGGCCGCAGCGCCTCCACCGTGACGGCGAGACCGAACTGCAGACGCAACACGCTGTGCCGCGACCGCTCGCGCTCAACGAACGGGGTATTGCCGCCGCTGAGGCTGAGATAAAGCTGCGTGGAGGAGACGCCTTTCCGCGCATTCAGATAGAAAACGAGGTCCTGGTAATCGAGCACATGCTCGCCCACAACAACACGCTGGCCTTCATAGAGACGCACGAACTCCCCGCGTCCCAGCCGCCGTCCGCGCGCAATGACCTGCGCCACTCCGGTGCGTTTGAGGAGCAGGAGATTCTGAAATCGGAAAACCGTGAGCGCATGAGGACCCGGCACATGATCGAGCACAAGGTGCGCCGGCGGCATGCCGCCGATGTCGAGCAGTTCCAGCACATGCCCCGGAGCGCCGGCATCCGGACTTTCATCCGTTAGCTGGCCGATGAG
>JANNVM010000733.1:0-3076 GCA_031414455.1 Verrucomicrobiota bacterium | reverse complement strand
AACGCCAGCAAAAAGCCGGGCGAGTGGCAAAAATTTGTCATCGAATTTCGCGCTCCGAAATTTGACGACAAAGGAATGAAGACGGCCAACGGCGTCTTTGTGAAGGTGGAACTCAATGGCACGCTGCTGCACGAAAACGTTGAGATCAAAGGCCCCACACCCGGCGGCCTCACCGGCAAAGAGGCCGCCACCGGCCCTCTCATGTTTCAGGGCGATCACGGTGCCGTCGCTTATCGAAACATCAAAATCACGCCACTGAAGTGAGCGGCTGCCCGGGGGCTGTGGGGGCAACCGGGGAATCCTCAACTGCGGTTCGTTGCTTAAGATTTCCTTATTTATTGTTTGCCAACGAATGCACCGCTGTTTAGAAGATTCCATTAAGCGGCGGCCTTCGCCCTGAACCACCGCACAACCGACGTCCCTCGCGTCCATGACCGGCCAGAATACCATCTCCGACTCCATCCGGTTTCACTGCTCGGTCTGCCGTGCAGAACTGAGTGTGCCCGCCGTGCTGGCAGGTGTGGAAGGCCCTTGTCCGTCCTGCGGTGAGACGATTCACGCTCCCATCCCCGAGGCGACTTATACTGAGGTCGAGGACTTGCCTGCGGTGCCGTGGATGACGCAGGGGGCAGCCCGGCAGAAAGAATTTTCCGGAAACCCCATGCACCACCCGACGGCAGCGGACACTGAAGGTGTGAGGCCCGTTTTTCCTTCTCCCGAGGACAAGAACTTTCGCGCCCGTCTCGCCATCCCCTCGCCCGACGGACCCCTCGACGATACCTGGAAGGAACGGCACCGTGATATGCAGCGCCAAACGCGCCGGGTGCGCAAAGCTGAAAAGGTGGCTCAAAGCTTTCTCGATTCCCGCACCTTCCGCGTGGCCCGGGTGGCGCTCATCCTGCTCACCGCCGGAATGTTTGCGTGGCTCTTCACATACCTGCAGACGCATCAGTGGCGTCTCCCCGGAATGGCCCCGGGCCTCGCCACAGAACAGCCCGCCACCATCGGAACCAGCCGTCCGGCAGGTTCCGATGCCAACGTTTTCACCGCCGACGACGACACCGAAATCCCCCCCGCGGCAAACGTGACGCCGGCTCCCGCCGGTTCCGCCACGCCCGTGGCCGCCAAGCCGCGCTGACCACTGCCTGCGCAACGATTTCGTCACGCGAAACCCCGTTGCTGGAAACAGACCCGCGCCTACTTCTAAACCTACATGCATACAGTATTGGTAGTAGATGACGAGACGGACATCCTCGAACTGGTCGCTTTTAACCTTGAGCGCCAGCAGTTCCATGTTCTCACCGCCGACAACGGCATCAGCGCCGTTCAGATCGCCCGGGAAAAACTTCCTGACATGATCGTGCTCGACCTCATGCTTCCCGGCATGGACGGCTTCAGCGTTTATAAAGAACTTCGCGCCGATCCCCGCACCAGCAGCATCCCGGTCCTCATGCTCACCGCGAAGGGCGAGGTCAATGATCGCATCGCCGGCCTCGAACTCGGTGCCGACGACTACGTTACCAAACCCTTCAGTCCCAAGGAACTCCTCCTCCGGGTCAAGGCTTTGCTCAAACGCACCCGCAAAGTCACCGTGGATGCCAGCCTCAAAGCCGGGGACTTCCTGCTCGAACGGAATACCCTCAAACTCTTCCTCGCCGGCCAGCCCGTGGACCTGACCGCCACGGAATTCAAACTCCTCCGCCTGCTCGTCGAGGCCGCCGGCGAAGTCCAGGAACGGGACGCCCTCCTGCGCGAAGTCTGGGGCTATTCCGATACCATGCTCACACGCACGCTCGACACCCACATCAAGCGCCTCCGCGAAAAACTCGGCAAACACGCCGAATGCATTCAGACCTCCCGCGGCGTCGGATATCGTTTTACCGCCACCCCCCATGCGGACAAACCCTGAGCGGTCCGCTGCCGCATGAACAACGCGACCGGCGTCGTCCTCATCCTTGCCACTGCCGTTTCCACCGGCTTCGCATGGCACTTCCACCGCCGCCTGCGCCGCCAGGCTGCTCTGCATCAAATCCACGAGGAAGGCACCCTCGACAGTCAGCGCAACTCCGTCCTCGAAAGCGTCCTCGAAGGACTCGGCGACTCCTGCCTTCTCATTGACAGCGACCGGCGCATCATCTTCGCGAACCACGAAACCCAGGACCTCTTCCGCACCTCCGGGAAACTCACCGACCGCCCTCTCCATTCCCTGATCACAGATGAGCGTATCCTCGCCTTCATCCACCGCGTTGCCACCACCGGCGTAAAATGGGACGAAGAGGAATTCCGCGTCGTCCTCGTGCATGACGGCGTCCCCATGGAGCACTATCTTGTCGTCGCTGCCGCACCTGTCAGGCTCTTCGGGGAAAACAGTGCCGACCACCTCCGTGTCGTCATTCGCGACGAGACCGACCGCCATGAGACCGAACAAATCCGCAAGGACTTCGTTGCCAACGCCAGCCATGAACTCCGCACGCCCCTGTCCATCATCAACGGCTACCTCGAAAACCTCCTCGACGGCGTTATAGACGACCCGGCCCTCACAAGAAAGAGCCTCGTCACCATGCAAAAACACGGCGAGCGCATCGCCCGCATCGTCGAGGACATGCTCACTCTCTCAAAATTCGAATCCGCCACCGGCGGCGGCACCACCTCACTCCGCGAACACTCCTTCTCCTGCCGCGAGTGCGTCGAAGACGTCATCGAACGCCTCGCTCCCATGATCGAGGAAAAGCAGGCCCGCATGGACCTTCAATTCCCCGGTGACGGCACCGGCCTCATCCGCGGCGACCAGTTCTACTGGGATCAAATTTTCTTCAACCTTATTGAGAACGCCCTCAAGGAAAACCAGCCCGGCACCCTCACGATCGGGGTTCACTTTACCCGCGGCGACGGCGAGTCCATCATTCAAATCCGCGACAACGGCGTCGGTATCCCCCGGGCCGACCTTCCGTTCATCTTCAAACGCTTTTACCGCGTCGCCAAACATCACAGCCAGAAAATCAAAGGCACCGGCCTCGGCCTCAGTATTGTCAGGCGCGCCGTCGAAGCCCACCGCGGCACCATCACCGTGGACAGC
>JANNVM010000732.1:0-1509 GCA_031414455.1 Verrucomicrobiota bacterium | reverse complement strand
ACGAATACCCCGACCGCTTCGGGCTCATGTGGGGCCGGGTGGGTGGCACCGCCGTGCCGGAGATCACCTCGCAGCCCGTGAGTCTCACCGTCGCTCCCGGGGCCAATGCCACCTTCACCTGCGGTGCCGGCTTTGACGACGGCGCCACGCGCCAGTGGTATCACGACGGCGTGGCCGTGGGCGGGCTGCAAACCGTTTCCTCCTCCATCACCATCACCACCGTGGATGCCTCCGACCTGGGACTCTATCAATGCAAGCTCACCAGTGCCGGCGGTCTGGTGCTGTGGAGCAATACCGCGCGCCTCAAGCTCACTACCGGCGCGCCCGGACTCTTCAACCTCACCGGTTTCAGCACCACCAATGGCGACGGTTTCTACGACGCCTCGGAACAGCCCGCCCAGTTCGTCTTCCTCGCCAAACGCATCTACGTCTCCCGAACCAACGGCGCAGACGGTGAAGTCCCCGTCACCGTGCGCTTCCGCGATCCCAATGCCTCCAGCGCCCCCCGTGGTCACGACGGCTGGGACTTCACCGCCAAAGAAGTTACCCTCACCTTTCCCGCCGGCAGTTCCGCCACCCAGAGCGTCATCATTCCCACGATCAATGACACCATGGTCGAGGGTGACGGCCAGCGGTTCACCGTAGAAATAGAAATCGCCGACTCCGCCAGCGGCGCGGCCGTCGGCACGTGGGATCAGGCCACCATCCTCATTGATGACAACGACACCGCGCCCACTCTTGCCACGGCGCTCGACGGCAGCGGCATCTCGTGGTCCTCCACCATCTGGCGCGGCCAAACCACCACCACCAACGACGGCGTGGACGCTGCGCAGACCGACTGGTGCGATCCCAACACCGACAATAACATCTCCGCGAGCTTCACCGGCCCCGGCACGATACTCTTTCGCTGGCGCATGACTGCCGTCTCGCTCGGCGGACGCCTCGCCATCGGCGACTCACTGCGCGTGCTGCTCGATGGCGTCACGCAGGAAACCTACGATGGCTCCCGCGGCTCTACGTGGTTTTCCGAAGCGGTCACCGTTCCCTCCGGCACACACACGGTGATCTGGCGCTTCCATCGAGGCTCCGGCGTCGACTCCGCCGCGAAAAAGGCCACTGCCTTCCTCGACCGCGCCGGCTATTACACCGGCACCGCCGGCGTCATCGAGTTCTCCTCCACCGGCAGCACGGTCAATGAATCCGCCGGCACCGCGTCCCTCTTTGTGAAACGCTGGGGCAGCACCGCCACCGGCCAGTTCACCCTGACACTAACACCGCAGACGGCGACGGCCGCCGACTACGGATCGCCCGTGGTTCCCATCACCTTCGCCGCTGGCACCACCTCCGCCACCATCAGCATTCCCATCGTCAATGACCCCGCCGCCGAGTCGCCGGAAAACTTCCTCGTCACGCTCGGCCTGCCCGGAGGATCGCCGCTCAAGATAGGCCCTCAGTCACCGCCACCGTCACCATCGCCGACGACGACGCCGGCACCTACGGCGCATGGCG
>JANNVM010000731.1:0-12564 GCA_031414455.1 Verrucomicrobiota bacterium | reverse complement strand
ATCGAGGGCAAAGTGTGGATCCTGCCGGATGTGTCAGGTTCGATGCACTCGGCCGCGACCGGACAGCGCAAGGGCTCGACCTCGAAGGTCCGCTGCCTCGATGTGGCCGCGCTGGTGGCCGCTGCGTTCGTCCGCGTCAATAAAGATGCCGAAGTGCTGCCGTTCAGCGATGACGTGGTGCCCGCCAAGCTCAACGCCCGCGATTCCATCATGACCAACGCGCAAAAGCTCGCCGCACTGCCTTCGGGCGGAACGAACTGCTCCGCGCCGCTCGCATGGTTGAACAAGCAACAGGCCAAAGGCGATCTTGTCCTCTACGTCTCCGACAACGAGTCGTGGATGGACGCGAGCGTCGGAGGCCTCGCCACGCAGACGATGGCGGAATGGGATTCCTTCCGCCGCCGCAACCCGCGGTCGAAACTCGTCTGCCTCGACCTCCAGCCTAACGCGACATCGCAGGCCAAAGAACAGCCGGGAATCCTGAACGTCGGCGGCTTCTCGGACCATGTGTTCGAGATCATCGCCCAGTTCGCCGCCGGAAAAATGATTGCCGGCCACTGGGTCGGCATGATCGAAAACTACAGCGGCCCGTTCGCCTGAACGGGCTGCCGGAAACCATCCACCCGCACGCGGCCGTGAATGCGCCCGGGACTACATACTACATCACGAAGCCGGAACGTCTCAGGTCTTCATTCGTCACTCCGCCTCACCACCAGCCCCGGACGGGGAAGTTCCCCGTCCGGCCCATTTTCCCAAACTTTGGCGAATGCCGCAGGAACTACATCGTCACCGCCGGGTCGAACCGGCAGCCGCCGCAGGGCTGTGGTTTGTTTCTACAAAACTTGTCGCCACTCACTCCTTCTGACATCTTGACTCACTCCATCCCATCCATGACACTATGCCTCATGATCCTCAGCCCGGAAGAACTCCAGTCACTGCGCGCAGCCCGCTTGGCCAGCTCCGCGAGCGCCTCCTCCATGACATTGGAGGAAATCGCGGCGCAGGTCTCGGAGAGCGGATGCGAATGGAAGCCCAATCCCTTATGGACTGGGCCGCGGAACACCAGGCCGAGGCGGATGCCGACTATGAAGATCCGGCTGAAGAGATACCCGGCGGGAACGAGCACCGCGTCTTCCTCCTCCGCGACAAAACGCGCGTCCTGAAGCTCACCAATCCGCCGAACTTCGGCGCGCAGGGCGGCTTGTTGAATTACCTCAACAACATCGTCCTCAGCAACTTCCTCTGGAGCGACGACATCCGGCTGGAGGCTGTTCGCCGCACAGAAGCCGGACCGGAACTCATCATCAGCCAGCCCTTTATTCGCGGGCGTCACGCGACGGAGGAGGAAATCGCCGCCTTCTTCACAGCCCGCGGATTCACTTACCGCGGCTATCACAGTTACCAGCGCCCTTCCGGCCTCCGCATCGCTGATGCCCGCCCTGCCAACATTCTTCTCGATGCACTCACAAAAAGATTCATGCCCATCGACCTCCACATACTCAACGCGTCCGCCGACCTCCTCGCCGAGGCATGGTCGCACCACGAAGCCACCCGGACCGCTGACTGAACCTTAACCATCTTTTGGGCCGAATGCCGCAGGGACTACATTACGAACTGTCCCGTCCCTGCAAAACCTTGTCGGCCCGCCATCGTAACGCAGTCCGTTCCGGCTGCCGTTCCGCAGAGCCTCCGGCCTGCCTCCGCCATCGGGGCAGCCGGGACGGACTGCGGAACGGCAGGCCAGAGGCGCTGCGTTACTTCATCCTGTGCGGCGAATGCCGGTGGAACTACATGTCGCGGGTTCGATTCCCGCCGGGTCCGCCTTTTACCGGGCCCGTAGCTCAGGGGTAGAGCGGTAAACGTTTCACCAACACCTTGTCGCCGCGCCTTTTTCAAACACACAACAACATCAAACGCAGCTCGACACTTCAATGTCGAGTGGCGGGCGATACGCGACTTTGGAAAGTCGCGCTACGAATCCCATGAACATCACCCTGCACAAAACCTCCGAGGCCGAAGGCTTCATCCCGGCTCCTGACAACAACGGCAAGCCGATCACTGTCATCGGGACGGACGCGATCCGTGACAATTTCGATCAGACCTGTCTCCAGCAGGCGATGAATTCGCGCGGGGCACCGGGCGTTACGGATCTCGTGCTCAATCCTGATGCGCACGCCGGTTATGGCGCGCCGATCGGGTGCGTGATGGTATCTCCGACGCATATTTATCCGGGTCCGGTGGGCGTGGATATCAAGTGTTCGATGAGCCTGCTGCAGATGGATCTGCCGGAGGATCAGATCATTGATAAGCGTACGCGCCGGGCGTTGATTCATGCCATCGTCGAGCGCACGCCGACGGGCGCGGGCCAGGGGCAGCGATCGGCGAAGAAGTCACGCCGGGTTTCGCGCGAGCTGGGATTCCAGGCGGTGACGGAGGGCGCGAGCCGTTCCGTTTGCGAGGCGCTCGGGATTCCGCCCGAGTGGGCGGATCGCTGCGAGGACTCGGCGCACGGGATGCCGTCGGAACTCGGCGCGCGCCTTGAGTGGATCCTCGCGAAGGACCGCATCCGCAATTTCACCGACAAGATGCACCAGTTGGGCTCGTACGGCGGAGGAAATCACTTTGGCGAATGCGAAGTGGTTCACGTTTCCGACCGCCCAAGCGTGCAGAAGGCTGCGGAGGTCTTTGGGCTGCGCGACAAACACGTCGCGTTCCTGAGCCACTGTGGATCGCGCGGGTTTGGGAATCTGCTGGCGCAGGGACAGTTTCGCGACCTTGAAGCGAAGTTCCGCGCGTGGAGCACACCGTTCCCGGCGGGCGACAAGCAGCTTGTCTATGCGCCGCTCGGAACACCGGAAGCCGAGGCCTATCTCGCCGACATGGCGCTGGGTGCGAACTTCGCGACAGTGAATCACCTGCTCATCAATGCGCTGGTGCTGGAGGCCTTCCAGGAAGTGCTGCCAGGCGTCACGGGGCAGCTCGTGTACTTCATCAGCCACAACATCGCGCGTCCTGAAATCGTGGACGGCAAGGCCGCGTGGGTGCATCGCAAGGGAGCGACGCGCGCCATTCCCGGCGGGCACTTCTCGCTGGCCGGAACGCCGTTCGCCGAGACTGGCCACCCGATTCTCCTGCCAGGAAATCCGCGCGATGGCTCGGTCGTCATGGTGGCCCAGGCCGGCGCGGAGAAGACCTGTTATTCGGTGAATCACGGGGCCGGCCGCTGCATGGGCCGCAGGGAAGCCGGACGCCGGCTCGACCAGGCGACAGTGGATGCCGACTTCGATGCCGGGGACATCCTGACCAACTGCCGCCGCTATCCGATTGATGAAGCGCCCGCCGCCTACAAGGACTTCAAGGAAGTGCTGCGCAGTGTGGAAGCCGCGGGCCTGGCCAAGCCCGTGGCCACGCTGAAGGCGCGTTTTGTCATCAAGGACGCGGATAAGGCGGATGATTGAGAGGCCATTAACGCACTTTTCCCGTGCTTGCGGCGGGAGAAGTGCGCCCACTTCCTGCTTACGGAGCGTATCTGTGAAAGACCGGGACTTTCCGCCCCGTGCCTTCAGCAGCCGAATTATTTCTCAATATCCCATGCCCATCAACTCTTCCCGCCGCCGTTTTCTGCGAGGCCTTGGCACGCTCATCGCGCTTCCCGCCATGGAATCCATCGCGCCTGTCCGCGCCTTTGCGGCGGGAACTTCGGCGCTGAAATCACAGCACCCGCTGCGCATGGCGTTCATTTACGGGCCCAACGGCCGCAACATGGAGCACTGGACGCCGGTGAAGGCGGGCGCGGATTACGAACTGTCCCGCTCACTCAAGCCGCTGGAGAAGCTGAAGGACAGTTTCCAGGTTATCACCGGGCTGAAGCATGACAAGGCGTCTGCGAACGGAGACGGCGGCGGCGACCACGCGCGGGCGAATGCCACGTTTCTTACGGGAATGCAGGCACGGAAGACGGCGGGCGCGGACATCCGGGCGGGTATTTCGGTGGACCAGGTGGCGGCGAATGCCATCGGCCAGCTCACGAAACTGCCGTCGCTGGAACTGAGCTGCGACGAGGCCCGCCGCGCGGGTAATTGCGACAGCGGCTACAGTTGCGCCTATCAGTTTAACCTGGCGTGGAAGAACGAATCCATGCCCATCTCGCCGGAGCGCGATCCGAAGCTGGCCTTTGAGCGGCTTTTCTCCAACGGCCTCGCCGGTGAAGAGGATGCCGCCCGGGCGAAGCGGGAGTTTTATAACAAGAGTATCCTCGACTTCGTGAACGAGGACGCACGCACCCTGCAAAAGCACCTCGGCAGCACCGACCGCCGCAAGCTGGACGAATACATGACCAGCATCCGCGATATTGAGCGGCGTCTCACCCATGCCGATAAGGCCGCGAAGGACATGCCGGCTTACAATAAACCCACCGGCATCCCTGACACCTACGAGCAGCACATTCGCCTGATGTTTGATCTCATGACGCTCGCGTTTCAGACCGACACCACGCGGGTGAGCACATTCCTGCTCGCGCACGACGGCTCGAACCGGGCGTTCCCGGAGATCGGCGTCAACGATCAGCACCACGGCATCTCGCACCACCAGCGCGACCCGGGGAAACTGGAGAAAATCCAGAAGATTGACGAGTACTATTGCCGGCAGTTTGCCTACTTCCTTGAGAGAATGAAGGACATCAAAGAGGGCAGCGGCTCGCTGCTGGACAACTGCATGATTGTCTATGGTGGGGGCATCAGCGACCCGGATCAGCATTCCCACCGCAACTTGCCGGTGATCCTTGCGGGCGGCGGCGGCGGCACTTTGAAAACCGGCCGGCATCTCCAGGTCAACGACGAGCCGATGTGCAATCTCTTCCTCTCCATGCTGGACCGGGTAGGCGTGAAAGAGGAACGCCTCGGCGACAGCACCGGACGGCTTATGACAATAGGGTAACAGCCTCGCGGCTCTGCTTTCGCCGGGCCATGCCAATGGCAATGCCCGCGGCGAGAATGACCACGGCCACCAGCGGAGCAGTGCGCGTGGCGTCATCGGTGCTGATGATCGCCTGATAGAGCCGGTTGCCGAAAAGCACGGCGCATACCAGCGCTCCCAGCGCCGGGATCACGACTGGAATTTCGAATCCGCCGTGATCCTCGCCAAGGCGGCGTTTGAGAATGACAAGCGACGCATTCATCAGTGCGAACACCGCAAGGAGCAGCAACACCGTCGCCTCAGCCATCGCTTTCACATCACCGGCGGAAATCAGCGCGGTGACGATGCCGAACAGACAAACGATGGCGACGTGAGGCGTGTGCCGGCGCGGATGGATGCGACTGAGCACCGGCGGCAGCAGCCTCTGCGTTCCCATGCCGTAAAGCAGCCGTGAGCCCATGAGATAGTTGAGCAGAGCGGTGTTCCCGATGGCGAAAATGGTTACGGCAAAAAAGACCTTGTCGATGCCGGTGAACCACGGGGCCGCCCTGGCCGCGACGTCATCCAGTGGATGCGCACTCTTTGAAAGCGCCTCCCAGCCGAGCACGGAGACGGCGGTGATCGCGACCGCCACATAGATGAGCGTGGCCAGAATCATCGCACCCACGAGTCCGAAGGGCACGTCGCGCCGCGGGTTCTTCACTTCCTCGCTCACATTGAGGATGTCCTCAAATCCGATGAACGAAAAGAACGTCAGCAGTGCTCCCTGCATGAGCAGGGCAGTGGAAAGCCCCTCCGACCCGTCGCCGCCCGCCGGTGGCGGCGGTATCTCGAAGTAATCCACATTTCCCCAGAAGCGGCAGCCTACGATGATGATAAAGAGGAGCCCGCCCGCTTCGATCACCGTGCAGAGGGTATTCAGCCAGATGCTCTCCCGGATGCCGCGGAAAATCACAGCGCCGACGACTGCGGCCAGGCCGATGGCGAGAAGTTTCACCGCCATGCCGCCATCGCCGCCCGGGAGCAGCTTTCCGGCAATAACCTGGAGTCCGGTCGCCATGCTGGTGAGGCCGCTCATCATTACCGCGATGCCCACGGCGGTGCTGAGCACCGGCGAGCGGAATGCCCGTCCGGTAATATAGGCCGCGCCGCCCGCCTTCGGATGCCGGCTGCCCACGCTCGCATACGACAACCCGGTCAGCAGTGCCGCGATCATCGCGGTGACAAAGCCCGCCCAGATCGCATTACCCATGATTCCGGCTCCCTTGCCCACCAGCCCGTAAATGCCCGCGCCGAGCATGGATCCGAGTCCATAAAAGAGAACCTGCCAGCCGCCCAGTGTTCTCTGGAGAGCCGGCGCCGCGGAATTGTCAGGCGCGTCTTTCATGAGGCTCCCGGTAGCCCTGGCGGTGACGGTCTGCAACATTTGTCGTCCGGCTTTTCCGGCTTGTTGATGCCGGACGGAGGCTGCTATTCCTCAATCATGTCCATCGCTGCTCCTTCGCCCGCCACCATTGCTCCGCCGCTGCCTGCCTGTGGATTCAAGGAATGGAGCCTCGTCTGCGACGCAGTCGGCACCGGCGCGCAGAGTATCATTCTGCGCAAGGGCGGCATCCACGAGGGCCGCGGCGGCTTCTTTTGGACGCACGACCGCTTCTTCCTTTTCCCCACTCACTTCCACGAGCAGTCCGTCCATTTTCCATGGCCTGGCGGCACTCCCTCAATACTGGAACGAAGCGATGATTCGCCGCACAGCCTGACCCTGTTCGCGGAGGTTGTCTTCAAACACCAACTCACTGCGTGGGACGATCTCGAGCACCTGCGTCCGTTCCATCACTGGACGACGGAAACCGTCCGCGAACGGTTTGACTACACGGAAAATGCCGGCATCAGCCTCGCGTTTCTTCGCGTCTGGAAAGTGGAGCCCGCATGGACTTTCCCTCACCAACCGCGCTTTGGCGGCTGCCGTTCGTGGCTCGATCTGCCGGAAGTCCCCAGGGATCTGACTCTCTCGCCCGTTTTGAATGATACGGATCACGCCGCGCAATTCACCGCGGTGCGCGCCGCCCTCGCCCTTCCCTGACAACATGGACGCCCCCGCCCCCACTGCTTCCGCCGGCCATACCCGCGCCATTCGCAGCTTCGCTCACCGCGAGGACGCCGAGCGCTCCCTTGCCGCTCTCGCTGACAGCAATATCGCTTCGACAATCCGCGAATTCCGTGTCCCCGACCCCGTCACCGGCAAGCCGGTGAGCCGCGGCTGCAGTCTGTTTATTACTCCCACTGACGCTTCGGAGGCCGCGCGACTCCTGTTTAAGATGCCGCCAAGTGAAGCGCCCGCCGCCGCCACCTCTCAGCCCGAAGGACCGACGCGCCTGCGCCGCCGACATGGCAAGTCAGGCCCGCAAAAAAGCAGTCTCTTTATAATTGCCTTCGCGGTGATCTGCGTCGCCGGCATGATCCTCTTTGTCTCCACCACACTCTTCGGTCCGAAAAAAGGCAAAAAGGCACCGCAGAGCAATGAAATGCACCGCCTCGAAGAAGACCTCAACGGTGACACCATTCCGGATGTTATCCGTGAGTTTTCGGCCACATGGATCCCGATGCTCCATGCCGAAGACCGCAACTTTGACTCACTCATTGATCACCGGTGGATCTGGCAGCGCGGCAAGCCCGCGTATCGCGACGTGGACCTCAACAACGACGGCAAGTTTGACGAGCGCACCGTCTATGATCCCGATGGCCAGCCCTTCTACACCGACACCCGCCCCGGCGCCGACGGCCCGGTTCTTGTCAGGAAAATCGAACGCGGCGGCATCCTCTGGAAGATCCTCGAAGACCGCGACGCCGACAATCACTTCGACCATCTCACGGAACTGGACAATACTGCCACGCCGGTCCGCGAAGAGGAACTGCCCAAAGACTCGCTGGAAAACAATCCGCCTCCGTGGCCCCCGCCACCCGCACCGGAAACTCCGGATGCTGATCAGAACGGAAAGATGGGAGTGAGTGCCCCGCCCTGACTTCGTGACCTTCTCCAGCCGGAATATTCAAATGTAATTCCCTGCTCATGAGCGAAACCCCGTCTCCTTCGACACCCACGGCCGGCAAGGCCTTCGCCAGGGGCGGCTGCGGCTGCCTCGTCGCCTTCCTCGTGATCGGACTCCTTTGTGTTCTCTTCGGAGGGCGAATGCACATTGACCCGTTTGGTGCGGTATTTCTCTTCGTCATTGGCGGGATCATAGGACTCATCGTCCTCTACATCTATAATCGGGGACACCGCGATGGTGGCGGCCCGGACAATCAGTAAGAAAGGCCGCAGATGAGCAGCAACAAGATCCCCGCCCCACTCTGCCGCAGATGTGATAAAGAAATGGAGCCGGGCGTTATTCCGGACTGTGGCCACGGAAACGCCTTCCGGGAACCTGTATGGGTTGCCGGAAAACCCGCAATGGGCTGGGTCGGTCTCAAACTCCCTGACGAAAAGCTCCCGGTGCGTGTCTGCCGCTGAGGGTGGGACCTGTTAGTGATGTTGCGGAACAGAGCCGTCGGGTGTGAGCGATTCCGCGCCCGGCTGCCCCGGCGGGGCAGGCCAATGCCCGGCAAGTCAGCGTTGTCCACATTGGCGAACCCCGCTGGGGTTCATCTGGTGGCGGATGCTTACCGGGGGTTCCGCGTTGCTCCACCCCCGGCTATTCATGGAGGACCTCTCCGGGGTCCGCGTCACGCTGCGCTCACACCCCGGTTGCTCAGGGCTCACTCGTGCGGGGTGGATCCAGGTGGAGCCCGGCGGACTGGTTTTTTCTCACTTCACTAACCGGTCACACCCACCGCTGTTCACAGTGTGGCAGGCTCAGACTTCCTGACCTCTGCCTGACGGCCATGCAGTGTTCAGGAAACGCGTTGAGCCGGCGGCGGAGCCGCTTTGGACTGCGGAGACTTGTCTCCGCTTTCGCGGCAGGGGACATGTGCCGGGGGTGGGGGTTAGGGGCGGAAGAGAGTGTGCCATATCAGGGAACGCAGCCGCCGCGTCTGGAGCGCGCCCGCTGCTCCGCACCACTCCGACAAGTCGCACCCCCGCGAAAAGCGGCGACAAGTCTCCGCAGTCCAGGGCGCCTGCGGCGCGGCAGATGGGCTCATTCCATTTCCCCGCGGATCAGGATGTCTGAGGCTGGAACTGTTCGCCAAAGAGACGTGGCAATTTCCAGGCGGTTGAGCCGGCACTCCTAGCGCTTCCGCTTCTCCTTTTCTTTTTCCTTCTCCCGCTCCTTCACGCCGGCGGCCTCCACTTTGCGAAACTTGCCTTTCGTTTTCCGTGCGATGCCGCGGAGCAGGTCTTCCTCCTCCTTCTTATCGGCGCCGGTCATGTAGTAGATGGTATGCACCCGCGGCAGCGTGGGACTATCTTTCGCTGCCTGCTCGATCTGTTTGAAGATTTCCTCAGCGGGAATGTTACTCATGCCGCCGCTGCCGGTGGAGCGGGTGGCGTTGCCGTCGGTGAGCATGAACGCGACTTCAGGGGCGAGGCGGAGAAGTTCTTCGATGGCGTAGTCGTGGCGTGTGCCGCCGGGACGGCCGCCGGTGGGCGGAGCGGAATTGGCGTCCACGCTTTCCTGAATGTGCGTGCGGGCTTCGGCTTTGTTGGCATCGGTGGCACGGACGAGTTCCGGCTTCCAACTTCGCGCGCTGCCGCTCCAGCGGATCATGCCGAACCGGCTGTTGGCGCTGAGACCGTCAATGAGTTTCACGGCTTCGTCCCGGATCACCTGGAACGACTGCTCTTTGCCTTCCTTCAGCAGTTTCCGTGTGCCGCTGTCGTAATCGCCCGTGCGGCTGAACATGCTCTGCGACACGTCGAGCATGATAACCACGCTCTTCGCGTTGTCCTTGATGTCGAAGAAGGCAACGCCGCTGCCGCTGCCGGTTCCTCCCGCGCCGCCAAGTCCGCGGCCAGTCCCGGTGCCGGTGCCACTGCTGCCGATCAATCCGGCGATCTGATCGCTCACCATCTCGCTGGGATCGAGTGGCAGCATTTGATCCAAATCCACGTCCGGCATCTCCGGTACCTGGATGGTGGATGGCCCGGAGCCCGCGAGACGCCGGCTGTAAGTCGGGCGCGGGGCCATGCTGTCGTGTTTGGCCACGTTCATTTTGTGTTCGCGGATTTCTGCCGGCAGCTGCACGCGCGGCTGGGCGACAAATTCCTGCTCGGGCTCACCGCCGATGTAGCGGCTGACGATCCACAAAACTGCGACGGCCACGATGCCGCCGTGCGCCGCGACGCTGATGAGCAGCGCGCGGCCTGTCCGGGGCTTCATGTCAGGTTCGCGGCTCATGGTTTGGCATCGGCAGGAATGTCAGGCTCCTCTGTGACGGGCCTTTTCCTCTCCACGGGAGTCTCTCGTGCCATCGTGTCCGCCGCGGCTTTTTCCGGTGCCGCCGGATAAAGCTGCACAAGGTCCGCCGACGCATCGCGCGCTGCGCCGGGATCGCCGTGCTCTTTGTAGAACTGCGCTGCGGCCCACAGCCCGCGTGCCGCGAGGTCCTCCTCCGCTCCATGAAAAACATGGGGAAACAACCAGGCGTCCAGGGCCTCATGATAGAGCCGGTCGCGCTGCGGACGGATGTCGTCCTCCTGTTCCCATCGCGGATGCTCCTTGAGCAGCGCCCGCAATTTCTCCGCCGCCGTCTCTGCGAGAACATGCTGCACCTCGATCAGCACGCGCGCATCCTGACTTTCCCTGAGCAGTTTCTCCGCCTCCGGTTTCACCTCGTCCGCGCGGCCCTGACGCAGCATCAGCCGCATCCGTCCCACGCGTGCCCGGCCGCGCCTTTCGACGCTCCAGTCACCGGACTCGATCTGCTGATAAACGGTGAGCGCCCGCGCCAGCCGGTCCGCCGTCGGATTGCGCGAGAGCAATTCCGCATACGTCAGGCCCGTCTCGCCGGTATTGCTCCGCGCGATGCCGAGTCGGGGGAGTTTTTTCACCCAGGTTTCCATCAGTGGCGTGGACTCTCCGGCGCTTACGGCTTTGGCGAGCGCCGCCTCCTCGCCCGGCAGCGGCGCGAACGTGATGAACTCGATATCCGCCACCGGAATGTCACGCTCCTCCTTTTCCTGCCAAAGGATCTTCACCGCAGTGGGCGAAAACGAGAGGATGCGGCACTCCGCCGTGCGTCCGTTCTTCAGGGTGAGGACATCGCCGGCGTACGATGTCAGAGCAGAGAGAAGTATTGCCAGCACCAGTCTCACGGCGCACCTCCTTCCAGCGCCGCAATCCTCGCCAGCGCCTCTTTTGCCGGAGAAAGCGAAGCCAAATCCTTCTTTTCCACCAGCGCCCGATACGCCGCCAGCGCCGCGGCGTTTTCCTTGAGCTTTTCAAGTACTAGTCCGTGCTGCAGCCATGCCTCTGCGGCGGTGTTCTTCCATTTGGCACCTGACAAATAGCAGCGCTCGAAGTGTTTTGCCGCACGTTTTAAATCGCCGGCCTCCAGCGCGCAGTAGCCGAGCGCCAGCAGCGC
Organism: Verrucomicrobiota bacterium; assembly: GCA_031414455.1. Taxonomy (GTDB): domain Bacteria; phylum Verrucomicrobiota; class Verrucomicrobiia; order Verrucomicrobiales; family V1-33; genus V1-33. Next base: position 1,128 of record JANNVM010000731.1, on the reverse strand, counting down.
CCGGGCTTTCTGTGAGGAAGTGGCGAGGCGATTCGTAGTGACCGTTTCCAGCGCGGCGACCGCCTCCTGCGGCTTCTTTGCTTTGCGCAGCAGCGCGGCCTTTTCCAGCCGCGCATCATTCCCCGATGCGCCTGAGATAGACTCCGCCACACACCGGTCAAACCACTGCATGGCATCGTCATCATCACTCGCCGTCAGCGCGATCATGCCCAGACCGTAAGAGGAACGCTCCTTCTCCACGGCACGCGGGTGCCACTTTCGGAGATCCTGGTAGAGCTGTTTTGCGCGGGCGAAGCTCTTCACTTCCCGCCATGCGTCCGCGCAGTCGGCAATAATGCGCGGGTGATGCGCCGCGGGGTCAATGAAGTCCGCCAGGCCGCAGCAGAGATTCTGCGCCTGGAGCGCCGACTGCGGGCGCACCACGTTCGCCTCTGCCCAGGCAAGTCGCAGTGCCAGTGTCCTCTTTCCGGCTTTGCGCGCCGCCGCGGCCTTTTCCTCCAGTGCGCTGGTGAGATGCCGCAGTTCGTCCGGACCGCGGTAAAGTTTTGTCACGCCGCCGAGCAGGTCCTCCACGCCTTCGTTGGCCGGATCGTTGCCGACCTTTTCCAGCGTGGCCCACACCAGTTCCCGCGCCGCCTCCGGCTGGCCCAGCTTTTGCACCGCGCGCGACTGCCACATCGCCGCCTCCGCGAGACGCCGGCTGCGAGGATTCTCTTTGATAAACTGCTCATAATGCACGCGCACCTTTTCCTGATCCCCGAGCTTTCGCAGCGCCTCGCCGCGTTTGAATTGCGTCTCTTCCCACAGTTTCGGATCGTCTTTGGGAATTGTCGTCAGCATCTTCAGCCCTGCCTCCATCTCGCCATCAGCCATCAGTGATTCCGCCAGCAGCAGGCGCGCTTCATTCTCCTGACGATCACCGCGATGCTGCTTCAGCCAGGTCTGAAAAAGGTTAGCCGCCTCCGCGTGTTTCGTCTGATTGTGCAGGCAACGGGCTTTCTCGAATTTCGCGGCGGGCGAGTAACGGCCTTTCGGATAGGCCTCCAGATACACGGCGATTCGCTGCATCGCTTCATCGTAACGGCGCTCAAGGCTCAGGCTCATGGCTTCCCAGAACATCGCGTCCTC
>JANNVM010000730.1:0-2774 GCA_031414455.1 Verrucomicrobiota bacterium | reverse complement strand
GGCGGAAGAACTTCGCCGCCGTGTTGGTTGGATTCACCAAGTAGGGAGGTTGGACCCCAAGCTCGAACCACGGTCCATTCATGTCTTCGGACGCCTGGAGGCGCGTCATTTCCTTGTAGTCGAAGTCCGCCGTGATGACTGCGCCGTTCTTGCGGATGCTCAATGACGGAGGCGTATCGCCGCAGTAGGGCGTCGTCTCCAGGTCGTAGAGCAGCGTCTCGGCACCTTCACTGCCGAAGTATTCGAGCGCGGTGATGTAAAGCGGCAAATCCGGGCTGGCCGGAACTTCCGCGATGAATCGGAGTTCGTCACCCTGCACGATGACAAGCTCGCCGTTGTCCTGACCTTGCACGCCGAAGAACTCGTCGTTGAACAGGCTCAAGGTGCGCGTGGTCATGTTCATCGAGATGCGGTTCGGCATGCCGCCGATCGTGAGCTCATCTTCCGGCGTGATCACCGGGCCAGGGTTGCCACCCGACGCAATCATCACTCCGTTGCTCCAAAGCTCGACGCGAATGGACGTGGCGTTGAGCGGCGAGAAGTCAACCGCGCAAACGATGTTGCTGTCCGGCGTCGAGATGAAGCGGGCGTCGAGCACCGGAGGCGGAGGACGATTCGTCAGCACCCAGGGACCGCCGACGAGGTGGAACTGACTTTGCACGGGCTTGTCACCGGTCTCGAAGAAGGACTTGAGGATCGAGCGGGTCTCAATGGCGGAGGAGTGTCCGACGTCGAGGCTCACGCCGCCGTCGTCGCTGAGGGAGACGATACTGACGCCATCGCCGGCTGCCGTGCTCTGGAACCAAGCGGGAGAGCCGGAACCTTCATCACCGGTGCTGCGGTTGGCCGAGTTAATAGTGATATTGCCTTGGATGTTCCCCTTATTCTTGATCTTTAGGGTTTCAGAGGTCAGCAGCCATTCGTCCATGCCGGTGGCGTAGATGAACAACTGCGGTGCGACGACCGGGTGCGGAACGTTCGGTGTGAACGTAACGATGCTGGCCTCAGGCGGGCGGCCCTTGATGGTGCCATCCCAGCCTTTGCGCGCGGCCTCAGGCGGGCGGCCTTTAATCGTGCCGTCCCAGCCTTTGCGACCACCACCCTTGCGCGCCGTGCTGCCGGGGAAGGTGACCGAGATGCTTCCATCAACACGGTTGAACGTGAGGGTGACGGGGAACTGGGTGATGGAGTCATCCTCAGGCCGCAGGACCAATGCGGCATTGGTGTTGCCTTCGTTCAGTGTCTGGAACGAGGAGCCAAGCAGGTCACCGTTGTCGTTTACGGCGGTGGAGTTGAAGCCCACGCGGTCCGAGATGCCTCCCTTGCACTTTTTGAGATCCCAGCACCCCGTGCCGCGGCTCAGGGTTGCCGTGAGGAGCGGGACGCCCATCGGATCGAGGGGATCGACAATCTCCATCATCGAACCATCCGGAGCTTCCATGTCGAGCACAGTGGTGAAGGAGAAGGTGCTGCCTCCGCCCATGTCCATTTCCACCTCGCTGACTTTGTTGACGCTGGTGTGGGGCGGGAAGACACAGACCGACGGACCAATGCCGATGGGGCCGAAGCCTGGCAGAACCTTGCTCGCCATCGCGGAGAGGATGGACGCTGCGTTGGTCCCGTTACCGGTGCTGTGCGGCACGCCAATGCCGATGTGCGGCGGCGGGCAGCGCCAGATGCGGAGCTGCATGTAGTCCACGATGGTGTCGTCGTGGATCGCCACGTCGAGGAAGCCGTCCGCGTTTATCTTGGTGAGGAGCGCCGGGTTCAACGTGCCGAGATTCAGCGTGAAGGTGGTGGAGCCGTTATTGCCCGCGAGCCAGGTGCCGCCGGTCGCCGGCACCGCGCCGGGCAGCAGGCGGATGGCGTTGCCGTAGACGTAGGTGCTGGAAGTGCAGACCGGACCGAAGCCGAGGAACAGGCCGTCGTTGTTGGAGTTCGGGTCCGTGAGGCTGGGCTTCATTCGTATGACGAGGATCGCCTGCACGATGTTGTTTGGCAGCCCGGTGAATCGATGTGCGAGCACGCGGTCGTCGCCGATTTGGTCGAAGCTTCGGAACGGCACGGGACTGAACGCCGTGTTCAGGCACGCGCTGACGTTCGCCGGTTCGGTGGTGCCGAGGTAGTTGTCCGGCGTGCCCGTCCAGTAGGTGGCGGACGGGAAGGGCGAGAGCGGGCCGTAGGGTTTCACGATGACCTTGAAGCTGCACGAAGCCGTGGCCCCGCAGATGTTGGTGACGGTGCAGGTGACGGTGTTCGTGCCAATCGGGAAGGTGCTGCCGGAAGGCGGCACGCAGACGATGGGGCCGAGATTGCCCGTGGCGCTGGCCTTGTAGAAGGCCTTGGCGGCGTTGCTGCACGTGAGGATGGTCTGGTCCGGCGGGCACTTGATGGTGAGCGGCGGGACGACGCCATTGCTGCCGGGGCGGCATTTTCCGTAAGGACCGGCGTTGTAGATGGCGCTGATCTCGGACGGAGTGAGCGCGCGGCGGAAGAGTTCCACTTCGTCGATGCAACCGGGGAAGAAGCCGGTCAGTGAGGAGGACCGTGACGACACACGGAACGGATAGTTGGCGGGCGGCGTGAGATTACCAGAGTAAGGCGTGGGATCGCGCGGGACGGAATCGATCACGCCATCGACGTAGAACCGGATGCCGTTCGGGTTGCTGCGGTTCACCGTCACTGCGACGAGATGCCACCGGCCATCGGCGGGCACGGTGAGGGTGGACGGATAATTGATGTACGCTCCGTCACCGATCTGGAAGGCGAGGCCG
>JANNVM010000729.1:0-2341 GCA_031414455.1 Verrucomicrobiota bacterium | reverse complement strand
GTGGCGTTGATGGCGAATGGCCCCGTCCCGTTCAGGTCCGCGCCGGCGTTCACGTTAGGTCCCATGTTTCCGGCGATGGTGAAATTCAGCGAATCAAAGACTGCACTGGAGGCGGTGGCCGGAACGGCACTGGTGATGGCGAGGCCCACGAGCGGAGACGCCCCCATGTCAGGAATTGTCTTGGTCGTGCCGCGCTGCGTCCAGTTGGTGCCGTCCGTGCCATACCATGCGGAGAAGTCGTTGCCGCTGCGAACGATGCGGACCCAGCGCGGCATGGTGTACGCTGTGGAGCCGACGCTTTCCTCGGCGACGGCGTCAGGGAGATTCCGGTTGTCGCGGGCATGGACACCACTGGCCTTGTGGAGGCTCATGAGATAGACGGATCCAGGCGTGGCGTCGGCCCGGACCATGAGGCCGAAGCGGCATGATCCGGTATTGCCCCCGGTGTTGTTGAAACTCACGATCCGGCATTTGAGATCAAAATTTCCGCTGCGGGGAGCGGCCACATAATAGAACCCGTCGGCGGTGCCTGAGGAACTGATTCCGCTGCCGGCACCGCTCACCGTGTAGGTGCCCGCAGCCCGGCTCACCGAGCCGGCCGCCGTGGTGCTCCCAACCTGTTGACCAGGCGTCGAGGCAAGCCCGACGCCGACGGTGATGTCCGTTGCGACCTCGACGCCATGGGTGGCACTGGCACGGATGACGTAGGTGCCATTGGTGGAGAACGTGATGCCGGTAAGCCGGTTCGCCGGGCTTTCAAATGTCGCCGTGCCCGGACCGCTGACCTGCGACCAGGTTACAGGCATCTGTGCAGTGCCGGTTGGCGTTTCGCGGGTGGCCTCCACATGAGCCATGAGGCCGACGCCGCCGGGAATCACGATGGATGCCGTTGTTGGTGAAATGAGGGTAACCACCGGCAGCGCATCGTCATCGAGTATCGTGACGGTCGCCTCGCCGCTGAGGCCGATTTCGTAATTTGGATCTACGGTGAGCGAGAGGATTACGGCCTTGTCAGGCTCCTCGACGGTGTTGGGAACGGGTAAGACGGCAATGGACACTGAGGCCACATTCGCCGGCAGGACGACGGTGCCGTCGAGTGTGGCGAAGTCGGTGCCGTTCACCCCTGTGCCGCTTAGGGCGTAGTGTGCGGTGATAGCGAGATTGCTGGCCCCTCCGACGCGCGAAACGGTGAACAGTCCGCTGCTGCTGTCCTCAAAACATTCCGGCGTGGAGGCGGAAACCACAATGACCGGCGCGTTGTCGTCCGTGAGCGTTACCGTATGGGTAGTGACGGGGCCCGGCGTTGCGCCGGAAGGTGCAGAAAGTGTGACGATGATCGTCTCCGCGGCTTCCGTGGTGCCGTCAGGCAGGATGACGAGCGGCAGCTTTTTGAACATCTCGCCGGCGGCGAAATTCACCGTGCCGCCGGCGAGCGTATAGTCCGCTCCCGCGGTCGCGGTGCCAGTGACTGTGTAGGCGGCGGAAACAGCGCCGGCGGACGGGGCATCCAGTGCAGCGATGAGCAGCGGTTCGGTCCCGTCGGTTTCCAGCCTTGTGGTGGCGCTGACGAGGAAACCCACGCGCGGCACGGGATTGTCCGCCGCATTGTCGGTGATGGTGAGCGTGTGCTTGTTGCGGCTGGTGGAAAGCCGCACGCTGCTGCCGTCAACATTGAGATTCCGCAACTCGAGGATGACCGTCTCGCTGCCTTCCAGGATGCCGTCGTTGCGCACTTTGATCCGCACGTTCTGCGAGGTGACTCCCGGCGCGAACGAGAGCACGGTGCGGGTGACAGGGGTGTTGCCGTTGGCTGCATCCACAAGGCTCCAGTCCACGTCGTCGGCCACGGCGGAGCCTCCGCTGATGAGGCAGTCCATGGTCACCGTGCCCGTCATGACGGAGGGCAGGGTCACGGGAATGTCGCGGTACTCCCCCGTCGTGGCGTCCGGCGATTCGCTGGTGGTGCCGGTGGCGCTGGTGAAGCCCATGCTCGCCAGCGATGACGGCAGGTCGTCATCGTTCAGATAGAGTGTTCCCCCGGCGACCTCGATTCCGTAGCCTGTTCCTTCCGCGAGTGTGAGGGTCACGGTCTCCGTGCCTTCGCGCAGAGCATCATCCAGTGGTGCCACGGCGATATCCAAGCCGTTTGATCCATCGGGAATAACTGCGCTGCCGGGGAGATTGGTGTAGTCGGTGCCGTTCGTGGCAGTGCCGCTCATGGTGTAGTTCACCGTGAGCGCGCCCGCCGTTCCCGCGCGGGAGATGTAAAACGAACTGCCGTCCGCCGGTTCGGCCAGTCCGCTGCTGTGAGTGCTCACCGCTACAGGTTCAGCATCGTCGT
>JANNVM010000728.1:0-6798 GCA_031414455.1 Verrucomicrobiota bacterium | reverse complement strand
GTGAAGCGCGGCAAGTGGCTGCTGGAAAACATTCTCGGCATTACCGCCCCGCCGCCGCCGCCGAATGTGCCCGCGCTGGAGGAGGGCGCGAAAGTGGAGGCCAGTGCCTCCGTTCGCCAGCGCCTCGAAGCCCACCGCACGAAACCCGGCTGCGCCGGCTGCCACAGCCTCATTGATCCGCTGGGTTTCAGTCTGGAGAACTTCAATGCCATCGGCAAATGGCGCGACATGGACGGCCCGTCACCGGTGGATTCCAGCGGCGTGCTCACCACCGGCCAGAAGTTCGCCAACGCCGCCGACCTCACCAACATCTTCCTCGCCGACCGCAAGGATACCTACCTCCGCAGCATCGTGAAAAAGATGCTCACCTACGCGCTGGGCCGCGGCACGGAACCCTATGACCGCCCCGCTATTGACGCCATCCTGGCCCGCATGGCGAAAGAGGGGAACACCTTCCAAAGCATGATCCTCGCCATCACCGACAGCGTCCCGTTCCAAAAACGGCGCGGCGACGCGAAGCCGTGAGGGCAGCCCTCAGCGTGGCAGCAGGATCTGGTCAGTGTCCAGTCCCGTCAGATGCTTCACGCCCTTGAAGAGCCGGAACATGGCGTAGAGCATCATCGCCATGCTCGGCACACCGATGACCAGCCAGCCCCAGCCGGTTTGTTTGCCAATGGCTTCCGTGTATTCCGTGGAGCCCGGTGTCAGGCCGTCGAGAAAGTAAATCGCGAGGAAGTAATTCAGTACTGCACTCATGAGCATGGACCCGGTGAGCAGCCAGGTGCTGGTTTTGATGAGGCGGTCGAAGGCAGGCCGGGCATTGTGCTCGGCGATGGCGGCTTCCACCTTCTTGGAATCCACGACCTCCGGATTCAGCAGCAGTGTGCGGACCAGCGGCTTTTCACCGCGACCGGTCCACCAGATGACAGCCGCCAGAATGAGCGGCACCGAGGCCTCTTTGATGGCAAAGACCTGAGCACTGAGATTCAGTAATCCCAGGCCGCCGGTGAACAGCACGCTGACAAATCCGATGATGGAAAACGCATTCACCTTCCGACGCTGGTGATAGTCATAAATGAAGTAGCCAACCGGCAGCAACACCGCCACCACGAGGGCCCATTTCGGCCCGAGACTATACCAGTTGCCCTCCTTGCTGCACATACTCAGCACGGTGACCGGCAGGAGGATGTTCAGCAGGAGATTGAGAAGCGGGTTCTCCTGTTTGGCTTTGGGGACGGCGGGGGCTTCGGTGGACATGGGATTGCTGGTCGGGCAGAAATTTACAATTTATGATTGAGGGGAGCGGAGCAGTGACTGGCAAATCATAAATCGTAAATCACCAATCATAAATCTCCCGCTTACTTCACAACGACATTCACCAGTTTCTTCGGCACCACGATGACTTTCGCCACGGTGCCGACACCGATCGCTTCGATGATTTTCGGCGACGCAAGTGCCGCGGCTTCCACGGCGGCATTGTCCGCGCTGGTCGAGACGGTGACTCTATCGCGCAGCTTGCCATTCACCTGAACGACGATCTCGATCTCATCCACGACGAGCGCCGCGGCATCGCAAGCCGGCCACGACTGCTGACAAAGCTGCCGCGCATCGAGTTGCGGGAACGCCTCGCGCAGGCGGGCGTGGATTTCCTCGGTGATGTGCGGTGCAAAGGGATTGAGGCAGAGCAACAGGGTCACAAATTCCGCCAGCGGCACGGTGGCAGCGGCGGTGAAGGCATTCGTGCAGATCATCATCTGCGAGATGGCGGTGTTGAAGCTGAGCTTCTCCACATCGTCAGTGACTTTGCGGATCGTCTCATGCACTAAGCGGCGCAGGGCTTTGTCAGCGCAGGGCGCGGCGGTGATTTTCGGATTCAGCACCCAGCCGGTTTCGGTTTCATTCAACGCCAGACGCCACACCCGGGCGAGAAACCGACTAACACCCTCCACGCCTTTCATGCTCCACGGTTTCACCTGCTCCAGCGGTCCCATGAACATCTCGTACAACCGCAGCGAATCCGCGCCATACTCGGTGATGACGTCGTCAGGATTCACCACATTGCCGAGTGACTTCGACATCTTCTGACCGTCCTCACCGAGGATGAGTCCCTGGTTCACCAGCCGCTGAAACGGCTCTGACGTGGTGAGGTGACCGAGGTCGAACAGCACCTTGTGCCAGAAGCGCGCATACAGCAGGTGCAGCACCGCGTGTTCCGTGCCGCCGACATAGAGATCCACGGCACCGGGCTTGCCGCTGCCGCCGAGCCAGTAAGCTTCGGCTTCTTTGGAAATGAAGCGCTCGCTGTTCTTCGGATCGCAGTAGCGCAGATAATACCAGCATGACCCGGCCCACTGCGGCATCGTGTTGGTCTCACGCTGCGCGGTCTCTGAATAACGAATCCAATCCGTCGCCTTGATGAGCGGACCGCGCGGATCACCAGTGGGTTTGAAGTCTTCGAGTTCCGGCTGCAGAAGCGGGAGTTCGCTGTCCGGAATGGCGCGGTGCAGTCCATCCTCCCACACGATGGGAAACGGCTCGCCCCAATAACGCTGCCGCGAGAACAGCCAGTCACGCAGTTTGAACTGAATGCGCCGCTTGCCGAGGCCCTTTGCCTCCAGCCAGCCAATCATCTTCGCTTTCGCCTCCGCCGTCGGCAGGCCGTTGAGGAAGCCGGAATTCACGACGGTTCCTTCTCCGGTGGATGCTGCCATCGTGGAGTGGGCTTCCAGCCCACCGGATGAGACTGGGGGGCTGGAAGCCCCCTCCACGTCAAATAGCCTCCCGCTATATCCGACCCACTGCCAATTCTCCAGCCCTGCCGCCGCCGGATTCCGCATGACGTAGGCGACTTGCGCCGAGAAGTCATGGTCATCCCGAATGAGATGATCGTAATACTCCTCCTGCCAAAACGTGCCGCTGAGCCCCAATAGTTTGTTTGCCTGAGTGGCGGTGAACGACTTCCACGAATGCAGAATCGCCGGCAGTTCATGGGCCAGTGGCTTGAGCACCGCATGAACATGATTCGGCATGAGGCACCACGCGATCAATTCATAGCGATCGCCGTCGAAATGGCGCAACGCGTCCTGAACGATCCGGGCGATGCGGTCGTCGCGAAGATGGCAGGCTCCGTGGCCGGCATCGAGCCAGGCTTCCACTTTCTCCGACAGCAGGTGCTGGAGCCTCATCCTCTCATCCTCAGACAAGGGTTTGCCCTCCGCTTCGGCTTTTTCGATGAGAGCGTCGCGCTCAGTGAGCATGTCTTTGAAAACGGGAGCGGGCAGCGAGTCTCCCAGCCGAAACGTGATGGCATAGAGCGCGCCGTCCCGGGTGAGATGAGGGAGGTATTTTCCTTCCCTCCTGACGAACGGTGCCGGCGTGGAGGGGGCTTCCAGCCCCCCAGTCTTCGCAACGGAAACCGGGGGGCTGGAAGCCCCCTCTACGCTCACCACCTGAACGACGGGCAGCGCAAACTTCTTCGCGAACTCAAAGTCCCGCTCATCATGCGCAGGGACAGCCATGATGGCACCGGTGCCATAGCCCATCATGACGTAGTCGGCAATCCAGACGGGAATCTTCTCACCGTTCGCCGGATTGATGGCATACGCGCCTGTGAAGACACCGGACTTATCTTTGTTCATGTCGCCCCGCTCCATGTCGGACTTGTTCGCACAGGCATGGATATAGGCTTCGACGGCGGCTTTCTGTTCGACGGACGTGATCCGTGTCACCAGCGGATGCTCTGGCGCGAGGACCATGTAGGTGGCACCGAACAGGGTGTCAGGGCGAGTAGTAAAGACCGTGATGCCTGTGGAGTGGGCTTCCAGCCCACCGGATGACACTGGGGGGCTGGAAGCCCCCTCCACGGCGAAGACCACTTCCGCTCCCTCACTTCTCCCGATCCAGTTCTTCTGCAGCAGCTTGATGCCCTCCGGCCATTCGAGCGGATCGAGTTCATCCATCAGGCGCTGGGCGAACTTCGTGATGCGCAGCATCCACTGACGCAGCGGGCGGCGCTCCACGGTGTGGCCTTTGGCTTTCCATTCTTCGATTTCCTCGTTGGCCAGCACAGTGCCAAGGTCTGGCGACCAGTTCACCGGCGCTTCCTGCACAAAGGCAAGTCGCACGGCGTCAATCTGCGCGCGGCTCCAGCCTTTGGCTTCCAGTTCGCTCACTGGCCGGGCCTTCTGCGTCTCCTCACAAAAGTAGGAATGATAGAGCTGGAGAAAGATCCACTGCGTCCAGCGCACGTAGCCGGGGTCGGTGGTGTTCACTTCACGGTCCCAGTCGTAGGCGAAACCGATGGCTTTGAGCTGGCGGCGGAAGTTTTCGATATTCGCCTCCGTGGTGACGCGCGGGTGCTGACCGGTCTTGATCGCATACTGCTCCGCGGGCAGACCGAACGCGTCCCAGCCCATCGGGTGCAGCACGTTATGCCCCTGCATCCGCTTGGTCCGGCCAAGGATGTCGGTCGCGGTATAACCTTCCGGATGCCCGACATGCAGGCCCGCGCCGCTTGGATAAGGGAACATATCGAGCACGTAGAACTTGGGGCGGGAGGCATCGAAGTCCGCATCGCCTGGGCCGGGAGTGCGGAAAGTTTTCTCCGCGTCCCAGAGCGCCTGCCAGCGGGGCTCGAAGTCGTCGTGAGGATAGGGTTTGCGTCGTTCGCTGCTCATGGGTCTGAAAAAGAGCGCGGAGCTTGGCGCGGTTTTCCAGAAAGGAAACCTGGAATGCGGTTCCGGCTCATTCCGCCCCGCGCTGCGCAAAAGCCCGGTAGAGGTGCAGTGTATCGTAACTGACCGCATCGCCCAGCGCCGCCTTGAGCGGACCCAGCGCATCCAGTCCATGGATCTCCGCGGCCTCCGAAATCGCCCGCTCTTCCGCCTCGGGATAGAAATCGCGCGGGTTCGCCTGCAGTTTTCCCGCGGCAATGGCATCCGCGAGGTGTTTCGTGATCGTGCCTGGCTTCAACTGCAGCGCCGCAGCGATGTCCGCGATGCTCTCGCCGTCCTGCCAGCGCTTCACCGACAGCCCGGCACCGGTCGTGAGCACCGCCGGCGCTGCGGAGACCGGCGGCGCATTTCCGCCAAACGCGAGCCGCTCGTTGGTTTGCAGCCAAACCCCAACGGCATCCATGAAGTCGCGGCCGAAGTCCGCGAGTTTCTTCGCCCCCACGCCGGGGATCGCGAGAAAATCCTGCGTGCTCCGCGGATAGCCCCGGGCCATGTGCCGCAGCGCCACGTCGCTGAAAATGACATACGGCGGCACACTCCGCTCGTCAGCGAGGCGCTTCCGGATGGCGCGGAGTTGCGCGAAAAGCCCTTCGTCACACGCAATGTCGCCGGCGCGCGGCGCGCTGACCTTCGCCGTGCGCGCCGGCTCGCCGCGCATCATCGCGGTGATCATCACCGGCTGTTTCGACTTCAGAACGCTGCGGCCCGCATCGGTTAGTCCCACAGCGCCGAAGGAGTCGTCGCTTTCCTTCGCAAACCCCAGCCGGATCATTTCGCGGCCAATGTGAACCCACTCCTCGTGCCGCGTGTCCTTTCCAATTCCATAAGTCGTCAGGACTTCGTGATTCCACTTCCGCACCTTGTCGGTCACCAGTCCGCTGAGCACATCGCAGACGTGCCTGAGCCCGGTATCGTGGCTGTTCGCCGCCCGGATACGGAAGAGACACGAGAGAAACATCTGCGCCTGCCGCGTCGCCTCCACCTGGGCACGCGGATCATTGCAGCAGTCGCACGAGCCGCAGTTCCCTCCCGTCCAGGTTTCCCCGAAATAGGCCAGCAGCGCCGCGCGCCGGCACGTCGCGCCCTCGGCAAATTCCGCCATCTGCCGCACCTGACGCTGCCCGACTTTTCGCGCCTGCTCGTCCGTTACCTCGTCGAGAAACCGGAGGTTCTTCACCACATCCCCTCGCGAGAACAGCAGGATGCACTCCGACGGCAATCCATCGCGTCCGGCCCGGCCCGTTTCCTGATAGTAGCCTTCCACGTTTTTTGGCAGGTCCGCGTGGATCACGAAACGCACGTCCGGCTTGTTGATCCCCATGCCAAACGCAATCGTGGCGCAGATGACCCGCACCTCATCGCGGATAAACCGCTCCTGGTTGCGGGCCCGCTCCGGCCCCTCCAGCCCGGCGTGATAGGGCAGCGATTTGATCCCCGCATCGTTCAGCACCGCCGCCATGTGTTCGGCATTTTTCCGCGACTGCACATAGACGATGCCAACCGCGTCGGGCCACTGCCGGATGAGCGCCACCAACTGCTCCGCAGCCCGGCTGCGCGGCGTCACTGTGTAGCTCAGATTGGGCCGGTTGAAACTGGCGAGGAATACCTCCGCCTGCCGCAGCTTGAGTTGCGTGACGATGTCCCCGCGCACCTGCTCCGTCGCTGTCGCTGTCAGGGCGAGAAACGGCACGCCCGGGAGCGTCGCGCGCAGGGATGCAAGTTGCCGGTACTCCGGCCGGAAATCATGCCCCCACTCGCTGATGCAGTGCGCTTCATCCACCGCCACGGCATTCACTCCCCAGCGCCGCAGATCATCCACAAACCCGCCCGTCATAATCCGCTCCGGTGCGGCGTATAAAAGCCTCACCTCTCCGGCATCCAGCCGCCGCCGCCGTTCGCGCACTTCATTTCCATCCAGCGTGCTGTTCAGAAACGTCGCCGCCACGCCGGCCGCAAGCAGCGAATCCACCTGATCTTTCATCAGCGCAATCAGTGGCGACACCACCAGCGTCAGCCCTCCCCGCGCCAGCGCCGGCAATTGATAACACAACGACTTCCCCGCCCC
>JANNVM010000727.1:0-6908 GCA_031414455.1 Verrucomicrobiota bacterium | reverse complement strand
TTTCGATTTGGAGAAACCAGAGGCGATAGAACAACAGGAGGCAGCCGCCGGTGATGATCACGGCGAGCAGAAGCAGGCGGAGGCGTTGGCTGTTCATGGGTCGGTTCAGCGGCGGTAGGCCAGCCCTTCGTAGCGGATGCGGTAGCCGCTGAGACTGGCGAGCCAGTTGATGAGGAGGAAGACGAACGGGGCGACGATCATGCTGAGCACGGACGTCGCGGCGATGTGGTGCCAGACTTCCACGGGAAAGGAAAAGCCGGCGCGGCGGAAGTTGATGAAAACGTACTCCAGCGTGAGGAGCAGGAACGTGCCCGCGCCAGTCATCAGCACCGGAAGTTCCCAGCGCCCGCGCCGGAAGAGCGGGCGAATGCCGTGCATCAGAGAGCCCAGCAGGGCGTAGAGAAAGATGGAAAACCCGAACGCTCCGCCGCCGCCGGGCGGCACGGCGTCCACCTGCGTGGCAGCCTGCACCACGTCAGGAAACACGATGGCCACATGATTCAGAGCGTCCCAGACAAATCCCGTGAAGAACGCAAAGCACAGCATCACCGAGAACGGCAGACTGATGGCGCAGGCGAAGTAAATCACCGGCACGGCAAAGATCCTGGCATGATAGGCCCAGTCAATGGCCGGACTGAAATCCTGGACCACAAACCCGAGCGCCATCAATACGAAGAGCAGCAGGACGAAGATCATCGCGGTGGCGGGGCAGGCGGTGGCGGGGCGGGCTTGTCCTCCACTTTCTGCTCCATCACGAAAACGTAAGGTAGGTCATCGAGATTCACGGCGGGTTCGACGATGGCTTCGCTGGAGGCATCTCCCTGGCGAAAGTCCACGACGGTCCCCAGCATGAGCCCGGGAGGAAAGCGGTTGGTATTGTCCCATGAATAGACGCGGCGGTTCTTGTCCACGCGGGCGTCTTTGGCGAGGTAGCGGAGGCGCAGTTCCGGCCGGCGCGAGGTCGAGACCCTCACGCCTTCCAGAATGCCGCGCTCATTGGTCCCCTCCACCTGGCCGGCGACCTTGCACAGCTCGTCGGTGACGAAGAGGATTTCAGATTCGTTTTCCGCCGCGCGGGCCACCCGGCCCACGAGGCTGGCCTGCCCCTGCAGGCCGGTCGGCAAAATAATCGGGCTCCCATCCTGCACTCCCTGACGCCAGCCCTTGTCGATCGTCGCGCCCCGGTACCATGCGCTCGTCTTGCGCACGATGATCTTCGCAGGGATCAGCGCGAGGTGGGTCTCCTGATCAAACTTCATCAGGTTGTTGAGACGCTGCAGTTCCTCCTGGAGCTGCTGCACCTGGCCGCGGTAAATTTTCAGCTCGGCGTTCTCAATGCTCAGTTTCTCGTTCAGGGCGCGCAACTGCTCCGGTGTGCGCGCCTCCTGGTTTGCCCCTGTCACCGCATCCTGCACTCCGGCACCCGCCTTTTTGAACGGCGCGAAGATGCCGCTGACGCGATTCTGAATGTTGCGGGTGGCGGCGTTGTCGAACGTGAAGACCCAGACCAGCGCCCCGATGAAGGCTGCGAGGGCGATGAGATTGAAGCGTCTCATGGCATGGAAAAGGCAGGATTAATCGCCCCGCGTGGTCACTTTCTTCAGGAAGGCCAGTTCGCTGAGCACCTTGCCGGTGCCCTCGGCCACAGCGCTGAGCGGGTCTTCCGCCACATGCACCGGGAGTCCGGTCTCTTCAGAAAGCAGTTTATCCAGCCCGCGGAGCAGCGCACCGCCGCCGGCAAGGACGAGTCCGCGGTCCACAAGGTCAGCGGCCAGTTCCGGCGGGCAGCGCTCCAGCGTCACCCGGACGGAATCAATGATGGTATTCAACGGCTCCAGCAGCGCCTCGCGCACCTCCTGACTGGTGATGGTGATGGTCTTCGGCAAACCGGCCACCATGTCCCGGCCCTTCACCTCCATCGTCGTTTCCTTGCTCATCGGATACGCGGAACCGACGCGGATTTTGATATCCTCCGCCGTGCGCTCGCCGATCATCAGATTGTAGGCGCGCTTCATATACTGCATCACCGCCTCGTCCAGTTCATCGCCCGCCACGCGCACGCTGCGGCTATAGACGATGCCGGACAGCGAAATCAGCGCCACTTCCGTGGTGCCGCCGCCAATGTCCACGATCATGTTGCCGGCGGCCTCCTGCACCGGCAGACCCACTCCGATCGCCGCGGCCATCGGTTCTTCGATCAAATAAACCTCGCGCGCACCTGCCATGGTGGCGCTCTCCTTCACTGCCCGCTTTTCCACTTCCGTGATGCCGCTGGGCACCGCGATCACTACGCGGGGCCGCGCCATGCGCCGGCTGTTATGCACTTTCTGAATGAAGTGCCGCAGCATAGCCTCGGTCACTTCAAAGTCCGCGATGACCCCGTCCTTGAGCGGACGAATGGCCACAATATTGCCGGGCGTGCGGCCCAGCATTCGTTTCGCGTCATCACCAACGGCAAGCACCTCGCTGGTGCCGGCCTTGACGGCCACTACCGAGGGTTCGCGGAGGACGATGCCGTGATCTTTGACATAGACGAGGGTATTTGCGGTGCCGAGGTCAATGCCGATGTCATTGGAAAACCAGCCAAAGATTTTGCCGAACATGAAAAGGGGTTTGTGGGGAAATGGTTGGGGAAAACGGTGTGAAAGGGGAAGCCGGGAGAGCAGACATGCTTTCCGCCGGGATGCCGCCCAGGCGCGACTCAAATACGCGCAGGCGGAACCGGATTTTCCTTTCGACGCGAATCCCTGACGGTCAAGGGAAGATGCGGCATCATCATTAGCCAGCGACGCTGAAAGGGAGGGCCGGACTCACGGTTTGATGAGGCGGGCTCCCCCCAGCCAGCCCAGAAAATGCCCCGTTTGCCGCCTCAGGGAGGCGGGCGGCCCCCCGTTCCAGAGGACAATCCGGGCGCGGCGCATCTTTTCCACGATCGGAAGCTGCGCGGCGAGGATCTTGTCCACCAGCTCGCCGGAAAACTTGCTCCGCTCCATAAGCCGCGCGCGCTGAGTAGCGGGACCGCAGGCGACGACGATTTCGATATCGCGCGGAACCGGGAAACCGGACTCGTAGAGCAGTGGCACGTCGGCGAGGAAAAACGGCGCGGTGCCGGCGTCCTGCACCCCTTGCTGAGCGGCGAGACATTCCTCCCGCACTTTCGGGTGGAGAATGCCCTCCAGCGCTTTGCGGTGTTCCGGATGATCGAAAACCAATTCGCGCAGGCGACGGCGGTCGAGTATTCCGTCCAGGCTCACGAGGTCTGCGCCGAGCGCGTCGGCGATGGTGGCGATGACGTCCGGCTTTGCCAGAAGCTGCTGGACCGAGGCATCGCAATCGAAGAACGCCGTGCCGGGCGCCATTTCGCAAAAGAGCCTGGCAAAGGTGGACTTGCCCGTGGCGATGCCGCCGGTGAGCGCGAGGGTGAGCATGGAGGAAAGGTTGAAGGATGAAAACTAAAGGATGAAAGGGGAAATGCGCACGGGTTGACACCCCGGACCTGACGGGCACTGTCGCGCCCCTATGCGCATTCTCTCGGGACTTCAGCCCACCGGACGACTTCACCTCGGCAACTTCTTCGGCATGATGGAACCGGCCATCCGGCTCCAGGACGAAGGCGAGGCGTTTTATTTCATCGCCGACTATCACTCGCTCACCAGCGTGCGGGACCCCGCCGTGCTCCGGGAAAACTGCCTGCACCTCGCCGTGGACTTCCTCTCCTGCGGACTCGATCCGGCAAAGGCGACGCTCTTCCGTCAGAGTGATGTCCCGGAGGTCACGGAGCTGTCATGGATTCTCAGCACCCTGACTCCCATGCCGATGCTGGAGAACTGTCACAGCTACAAGGACAAGACCGCGCGCGGTGTCGTGCCGAACGCCGGCCTCTTCACGTATCCCATCCTCATGGCCGCGGACATTCTGATCTACGACAGCGACATCGTCCCCGTCGGCCGTGACCAAAAGCAGCATGTCGAAGTCACCCGCGACATCGCCGTGAAGATGAACGCAGTCTATGGCGACGTCCTGCGCATCCCCGCGCCGCGCATCAAGGAGGAGACGGCCGCCGTCCCGGGACTCGACGGACAGAAGATGAGTAAGAGTTACGATAACATCATCGCGATCTTCGAGGACGAAAAGGGGCTGAAGAAAAAGATCATGGGCATCCTCACGGACTCGACTCCCGTGGAGTCGCCAAAGGATCCTGACACCAGCCTCATCGTCACACTTTATAAACTCATGGCCGGCCCTGACGAAATGACCGCATTGGAAGCAGACTTTCGCCGCGGCGGCACCGGCTACGGCGATTTCAAAAAGCGCCTCCTCGGAAAAACCTGGGAATACTTCGCCCCCATGCGCGCCAAACGTGCAGAGCTGCTCCAGAATCTCGACCACGTCCACGACGTGCTCCGCCACAGCGCCGAAAAAGCCCGCGGCATCGCGCAGCAAACGATGGACCGCGTGCGAAAGGCGACGGGTTTGCGGTAACGGGAAGATGCGGCAAGTTCGCAGGCGGAGAAGTATCTCCAATGCGCTTTCCCCTCCCGATGAACTCACTGCTGATTCCCGTCCTCTCTCTCGTCCTGTCTGCGGCCGCCGCTTCCGGCGACGACACTGCGCCGGGCATCCCCCGCCCTGACGATGCTCCCAAGGCGCGCACGCCGGAGGAAACGGCGCGCTCGTTCCGGCTGCCGGACGGATTCCGCATGGAAGTGGTTGCCAGCGAGCCGCTCATCGCCTCACCGTCGGCAGTGTGCTGGGACGCGCACGGCACACTGTTTGTCAGTGAACTGCATGGCTATAATCTGGAGGGTCAGCTCGACATTGAGGAACTGAACAAAACCGGCCAGCTCGACACTCAGGTGCGGCGGGTGCAGGCGGATGAGAAATTCAAGATCGCGGCGCAGCCGGGGACGTATGGCGCCGTGAAGCGGCTCACGGACAGCGATGGCGACGGTCGCATGGACAAGGCGGACGTGTGGGCCAAAGACATGGCGCCGGCCTACGGGCTGGTGGCGGCGCGCGGCGGCATTATCGTGACTGCAGCGCCTGACATTATCTATTTCGCCGACCGCGACGGTGACGGCACCGCGGAAGTGCGCGAGGTGCTGTTCACGGGATTCACCGTCGGTGCGCTGGAGCGCGGCATCAATGCGCCGGCGTGGTTCGTGGACGGCTGGATCTATGCCGGGCGCGGTCACGGCGGCGGCACCATTTCCGGACCGCATCTCAGCGAACCGGTTTCTCTGCCGGATTCTGATTTCCGGTTCCTGGCCGACGGCACGAAAATTGAGCCCGTCACCGGTGCGACGCACACGCTGGGATTTGCCATGACGGAGGCGGGCGACCGGTTCGTCTGCACCACCTCGAATCCCGGTATCTTCATCGCGCCGCTGCCCGCGCAATATCTCTCGCGCAATCCTGACGCCACCGTGCCTAACGTGGCGGTTCCAGCGGGCGACAAACACGCGTGGCAAATCTCGAAGCCGCATCCGTGGCGGCAAAAGCGCGCCGACGATCCCGCCTACTCCGCCTACTACCGCCAGCGCTACGGAGCAGGCGATTCGGATGCCGGCGGCTGGTTCACCTCGGCATGCGGCGGGTTCATTTATCAGGACGATGTCCTGCCAGGACTGCCCGGTCAGTATTTTGTCTGTGAGCCCTCCGGCAATCTCATCCACCGCGCGGAGATTGTGCCCGACGGCCCGGTGCTGCAACTGGCGCGTGTGAAGGGTGAGGAAAAATCAGAATTCGCCGCGAGCGACGACAGTTGGTGTCATCCCATCCGGATCCAGCACGGCCCGGACGGCTGCCTGTGGGTCGTGGATTACTATCGTGAAATCATCGAGGACTACTCCGCCATCCCGCGCCACCTCCAGCAGCAGTATGGTCTCACTGCCGGACACGACCGGGGACGCATTTACCGGCTGACACACCGCGATGTGCCGCGCCCGCCATCGCCTGACATGTCCGGCATGGACACCGCCGCGCTGTCCCGGGAAACCGGCAGCCGCCTCCAGTGGCGGCGCGAAACAGCACTGCGCCTGCTCGCTGAACGGCAGGATGCCATCACCGCCGCACCCGTGCTGCGGCAAATGCTCTCGGAAAAATCCACGCAGAATTCGGCGGTCATCTCGGCGCTGCACGCGCTCAATCAACTGAACGTCCTCGCGCCGCGTGATCTGATTCCATTCGTTCAGCATCCCTCTCCCGCCGTGCGCCGCCACGCCCTGCAGATTGGCGACCGCTGGTTTAACAGCGAGGCCGGTGCGGACCTGCTGAACGCTGCCATCAATGCCGCCGCTGTGGAGAAAGACGACGGCGCCGCGATTCAGTTTGCCCTCAGCCTCGGCGAGGCGCGTGATTCCAAAGCCTTCGCCATGCTGGTGCGCTTTGCCCGCGAGCGACTCAAAATCCGCTGGATGGACACCGCCCTGCTTTCATCGCTCCAGGGGCGCTGCAGTGACATGCTGGCCGAACTTCTCAACGACACCGAACCGCCCGCCGGCTTCATGGATCAACTCGCCCGGTCGATCGCCTCGCGGCGCAACGATGGGGAAATCACGCGCGTGCTCGCGGTCATCAGCGCCGCCACACCGGCGCAGCAGGTTTCCATCCTGACAAGTCTCGTCAATGGTCGCGCCAATGCGGTGCGCGGTCCCCTGGCCGCTCCCGATGCGGTACAGCAACTCGCCGTGCTCGCCGCCAGCCCGGTCACGGAAGTCCGCGAAGCCGCACGAATGCTGGAAGCCACGTTCGTTCCGCTCCCGCCCGACAAAGGCGCGCCGCCGAATCTCCTGCCCGCGCCGGTCGCCGTCAGCGATGCCACCTTCCGCACCTACACTGCCTCCCTAACCGGTCCACGCGACACCAAACGCGGCCACGAAATCTACCTGCAGTCCTGCGCCGCATGT
>JANNVM010000726.1:0-11773 GCA_031414455.1 Verrucomicrobiota bacterium | reverse complement strand
CCATCAATCATAAAGGAGCGCTCGTAGATGTGGCTGTGCCCGGTGAGCACGAGGTCCACACCGCCGGCTTCGATAATGGGCATGATGTCGCGGCGCATTTCGATGAGATCCTTTTCCTTGTCCGAATCGTGCGAGCCCTTGGTGTAGGGCGGATGGTGCCAGTAGGCGATGATCCAGTCGGCCTTCACCTTTTCGAGGTCCGCCTTGAGCCATTGCGCCATCTCACCTTCGGGGCTGCGGGACAGATCGTGAGAATTGAGGCAGATAAAGTGCGTGCGTCCAAAATCCCATGAGTAGTAGGCCTCGCGTCCGCTGGGAGTGCCGCCGCTCTCAGCGTTCTTCGGGCAGACGTAAGCATCATAGTAGGGACCGACTCCGGTAGTGCCTTTGGAGGAACCGCCCTCGTGATTGCCCATGGCCGGCCAGCAGGTGAGGCCGCGGAGGGTATCGGCATAGATGTCGAAAAACCCGAACTGAAACTCCGAGTCCATGCCTTTGTTATAGGCCATGTCGCCGACGTGCATGTAGAAGTCCACGTTGACCTTTTTCTTCTCGCGCCACTTTTGGAATGCCCGGTGGACGGCGCGCTGGCTCTCGGTGGCGGTGCCGCTGTCGCCAACGACCCAAAAGGTGCAGGGCCGGGCCTTGCCAGGCTCAGGCAGCGTGGCGAAGCAGCAGGTGCCGTCATCCGGGGTGAGGAGCTTACCGGCGTCGTAGATGCCGTAGAAGTATTTTGTGTCCGGATCGAGCCCGGTGATGTCGGCCTCAAACTGGGTGGTGCCGGGAGGGGCGGCGCTGAGAGGCGGATGGCCCTCGGTGGACGGCCCGTCGGCCACGGCGCGGCGGGCGGCCATGCGGTCGATGTTATAGACGGTGGTGAGTTGCTTCGGCGTCGTGCCGACGCGCACTTCCGGCAGCATCAGTCCGCGTGTGCGCCAGACGACGG
Source organism: Verrucomicrobiota bacterium (assembly GCA_031414455.1). Lineage (GTDB taxonomy): Bacteria > Verrucomicrobiota > Verrucomicrobiia > Verrucomicrobiales > V1-33 > V1-33. The sequence continues at coordinate 10,827 of JANNVM010000726.1, read as the reverse complement.
TAACACCGGAGGTCGTGGCCATTTGCGGATAAGGCCCGCGGGAGAAGTTGCCGCCGGGGCTGGCGTCAACGAGTCCGGAGCCGGCCAGCACGAGGACGGCGAGAAGGAGGGGGGGAAGAATTGGCATGATAATGGGGCGGCATGTTTCCTTCCTCCGCCGGTTGGGCAAGCGAAGATGCCTCCGTCGGAGCGTAGGCCTGGCGGGAGACAGATGTTGCGGGCCGCAGTGTGGCGCGCTATTCTAAGGAAGTGAATGCTGAAACAGACCACAACCCCGCACGGGAGGAACCCATCTTTGTGGATGTGTCGCATCTGGTGACCGAAGACGACACGCCCGTGGACAATCCCTTCTCCGAAAAGCAAATGCGCCTGCTCACCCATTCGCTCTATGCGTCGTGGCAGCCGGGAGTTCCTTTTGTCGCCATGGCCAACGTCGGTTTGTTTTTTGCGCTCAACGCTCCGCCTCTGGTACCGGACACGCTGGTCAGTGTGGGAGTGGGTTTTCCTGACGAAATCCGGCTTAAGGAACACCGCGCCTACTTCACATGGCTCTATGGCAAGTCGCCGGATATCGTCATCGAAATTGTCTCCAACCGGCTGGGCGGGGAATTGGACCGGAAGATGGCAGGCTATGCGAAGATGAACGTGCCCTATTATGCCGTTTACGATCCCGACCTGCTCATTCAGTCCGTGCCGCTCCAGTGTTTCGAACTGGAACACCCCGGCTACAAAGGCGCGTATCGTCTCATGAGCAGCCCGCTGTTTGAAAGGACGGAACTGGGCCTGACAGAGTGGGATGGCGCCTTTGAAGACATGCAGGGCCGGTGGATCCGGTGGGTGGACAAAAACGGACGGCTTATTCCCACCGGCGAGGAACGGGCGAAGGCAGCTACAAAGCGTAACGGGGTGCTCGAAGCCAAACTCCGCGCGCTCGGCGTGGACCCTGACAGTGTGTGAATTCACCTAGCCGATACGCAGCGACCAGCGGGCGGCGGGATTCCCCCGGAGTTCCAGAAGCGTGAGACTGCGGGCGTCGGCGGGTGGAAAACTGGAAGCCGTGAGCACGCCGGTGGCGGCATCGCTGGAGCCCCCGGTGCCGGCATCACAGAGGAACAGGCGCACGTTGATGCCGAGATCACTCTGGCCGGCGCCATCGAGTGACCACTCGTGCTCCAGAAAATTTGCCTTGTGCATACTGAACTCGATGCGCCGCCCGCCATCGGGACGGGTGGTGATGCGATGGATGAAACTTCCTGGCTTGCACAGCGAAGCATTGCCATAGCCAAATACCGCGGAGCGCACCGGCAGGAGGCGTCCTTTGCCGTCCTCGCGCGGCAGTTCCAGGACCACATTACCCACACTGCCGAGGGTACCGTTGGCTCCCGCCTTGCGCCCGTCCATCTGCACTTCGAGCCGGCCCCACGGCTTGCCCTCCATGGGGGCTGAAACCGCATCCGCCGGCAGTTCGATGGAAAAGAAGACACCATTCACGTGAGCCGTCACGGTGAGTTGCGCGATCGCAGCCGCGGCGTCTTCGGCGGTGGCTTTGCCTCGCCAGCGGGACAGCGGGACCAGCGGCAGTTTCTGCCCCAACCCACAATGGCGCACGCCCTCGATGCGGCGGCTGAACTGCCATGTGTGCCCTTCAGCAGTGGCATTCAGCACGACGACATCCTTGAATCGAAACGCGCTTTCCGCCGGTGGCAGCGGCAGACGCACCGGCAGCGGCACCCGCTGGCCCGCCCCGATCGTCACCGGCGGCAGCGGCAATTGCTTCCCCTGCCAGTCGAGACTCAGTGAAACTTCGATCTGAAACTTCCAGGTATTCACGAGAGTGCATTTCAGAAGGTGATCGCCACCCACACCGTCCATGCGTTCCTCCGGCCACAGCAGCACGAGAGGCATCACCTTCACTTTCACATCCGCGAGATGCTGCGCCTCATCGTCTATGAGAAGCACTGAGCCGCGGATGAATTCCTCGTCGCCTGGCAAAGGCCCGGCGCTGCGCACCATGGGGAAGCCAAATTTTCGCCCGCCGCGCGCCGGATCCCCAAAGGTGTAAACTCTGTCCGGCGAGCCGGGCTTCACCTCCCATCCGGCAAATCGCAGCGGGCACAGTGCAATCGTGAGCGGGTCGTTGGACTTTCGACGCACAAGGATGCTGAGAATGGCCTCCCCGTCCGGGCTGCTTCCAGTGTCAAGTTCGCCCGAGACCTCGAAAGGCAGGACCGGCTCTCCGTTTGTCAGCCAGTCCGCGCAGCGTTCCCCCATGCGGAGATGAGCGGCGGCATTCGGATGCAGACCGTCCTGTATGTTGCGTCCGTGATCGAACATGCGGCGCACCGGCGCGAGGGAGACGCGGAAGCTGTCCTCCACGGTGCGGTTCAGAAGGTCGGACGGCTGCAGCACCGCCGCCGCACCGAGGTCGGCAAAGAACACGTCTGCCTTCTCCGCCACTTCGCGCATCACGGCAGCCCACGGCCGCGAACGGCCCACCGCCGCGCGCTCGCTGGCTTCATCCAGCGCCGGAGGCGGTCCGGCGAGGATCACATCAGCGCCCCGGCGCCGGACCTCAGCCACAGCGCCCTCCAGCACGGTGCGAAAGGTCGCCAGCGATACGCCCGCCAGTGCATCACGCGCGCCATAAGAAATGATGACCATGTCCGGGGCCGACTGCTCATCGGTATGCCACACCAGGCTCAGCAGCGGATCGAATACCTGGACGGCCACTGCACCGTCCACAGAATAATTCCTCGCATAAAAAGCGCTGCTGTTTGGCACCACACTCTCCGGTGCCTGACTCAGACGCAGCAAATCATTGACCCCTAACTCCCGGTCAGGCCCGTCCGCACCGTCCACGGGAACTCCCGGAATGGCCGGCGGCTCGCCCTTGCGGGCCTTCTCCCATTCCGCGCGCAGTTTCCGGTATCCCTCCCACTGTTTTTCCAGTTCGCCGGCTTTTCGAGCCATCGGAGGATTGAGATCCACCACTCCACCGTGATAGGAAAAGGCCCCGCCGAGGCGGTCGAGAAACCGTCCATACCATGACATGACGTGTGATGACGAAGCGTCCCCCTGGCCTGGTTCATGGAACGCGCTGATCTCATCACCACACACGGCGACATAGACCGGGTCGCGCCGCTGCAGTTTGGTCAGCGTGCGCGGCAGATATTTCTTCAGCCGGTCCTCCTGCTCTTTGGTGAGCGGGCCGGGGTCACCCGCCTGCTGCCCGCGCACCGTGGCAAGCGGAGCAGCCAGCAGCGAGAGGAGGAGATGACGGCGGGTGAATTCCATGGGGGCGGGTCGGTAACGGAGCGCGTCATTCTGTGACCGGTCCCCCGGTGCTGACAACGAAGGATTTCCCTCTTCCGTTTCCACTCATTTCGCGGCGCTGAAATCCATCCACATGCCTTTGTGGAAAGGAGCCCCGGCCACCCCATCGCCGACCAAAACAGTGGATTGAAAGCCCGGCACCGGCGTCACGCCTTCCGGCTCGATCTTCGCCGCCGCGGACGCCGCCGCGGAGGTCACCGCCGCCGGCATATCGTTCACCTCGCCGCTCCAGGTATAGAGACGATAGACTTCGTTGTCGTCCGCACTGCCCGCCACTATTAAATAATGGCGCTTTGCGCCGTCCCATTCAATGCTGCGAAAACCCAGGCCGCCGAGATCCAGCAGCAGGGGCGCGGCGAGCGCCACCGGCTGGGGGGCACTTTCACCCAGCCCCAGTGCCGCCACCGGGTTCGTCACCGGGATAAGCAGCGCCCGGCCCTGCACCAGCGGGCTCCGCAATCCCAGAAGCAGTGCGCGCGCGTCTTTGCTTACCGCCAGACCTTCAATGTTGAGCCCCGCCCCAAAACCGCCGGCAAGGGCGGCATTCTGCGTCTCCGGCTGCTGCCCCTGAGCCCAGGCACTGTCGCGCAGCACCGGTCCCCACGGAGTGTCCGCGTGCTCGCTGCCCAGAGCCCGGATCTGACTGCGCATGGTTCGGTTATACTCCACGGCATCCGCTGCCGGGAAGGCCCCGGGCTTCTCCGCAGCGACGGCTTCGCTGTTAATGACGACAGCAAACAGCGCATCACGCTCCGGCACCACTTTCCCCTTCTTCGTCCGCGAACAGGAGCCGGCGAAAACATGGTGGACACTCTCCGGCTTGCCGTCGCCGCTGGCATCCCACGGGAAGACAGTCGCCCCTTCAAGATCATTCACGGCATAGACCGGCGATGCCGCCACACTCAGCGCCGGCGCATGAATTTTCACCGACTGCGGCTCCAGGGGAAACAAAGCCACTCGCGGCACCTCGTTATCCACCACTGCAAGCCACCGCGGCGGCGAACCCACCACCGCCACCGCCGAGGCCTCCGGATACGCTGTATGGTAAAAAACGCTTCCGGACTCAGGCTCAGCCGCCGATGAAATGCAAAATGCAGATTGAAAAATGAAAAATGCCGCGGTCGGAAGTCTCCGCCGCCGACCGCTTAATTTCCGGATTTCGCTGGCTTCAATCTTCATTCTAAATGGCTCCTTTCTGATTCTTCATTCTTCATTTCTTCTCCCCCGCCACCGCCTTGATGGTGTTGGGAATATGCGTTGGCTGATTTGCCGCCCATTCGAGCAGTTGCGGCAGGGGGATGGCGGTGCCCAGCGGACTGAGCGCAGCCTTGATCACGAGGCGCTGCAGTGAGGGCTCTACGCCCGGCGCGGCGTAGGTGGCAATGGCGGAAGCAGGATCACGTTCCAGCCAGTGGAGGACCAGCGCCGTCATATCGGAAAAGTCAGGAAAACCCGCGGCGAGCCGCTGTGAGGGAGTGGCGGCCTCCCGCTCCAATGCGGACGACCACTTGCTCACGGCGCGCTCGTCGGTGGCACCCTCCTTCTGCACGATGGCCCCCGCGAGCCGCCAGGCAGCGGCGGGATCGGTGGTGCAGAGCGCGTCGAAGAGCAGCACCCATGCAGGCGTGCGCAAACCGCCGGGACCGGTACTGCCGGAAACCGACTCCGTAAACTTCTGCGCGGCGAGGGTACTCTCTGCGGCGAGCAACGGAATGAACACCGCAAGCACCTCCAGCGGCGGTCCCGCGGGAAACTGCCGCGCCATCAACGATTGAATTTCCGGCAACGCTTCACTGAAATGCCGTCGCGGAATTTCCGCCCGGAGCAGGGCCGCACAGAGTTCCGGCAGCCGGGCATCACCCTTGCGGGAAGCGACGTACCTCCACGGGCCGGTGGCCTCGCGCGCCAGCCATGCGCGGAAGGCCGCCACGGCGAATTCCGGATAGTCATCCCGGATCGCCGTCTCGCCGAGCACGGTCTCCGGATCGGCCTCGACACGTGCCTGCAGGCAGCCGGAGCGGGCGGCGGCACGGTCGTCCACATCTGTCAGGGCGGCGGCGGACTGCTCCGCCTCCGCGACACCGGCAGTCGCCCGGCCGCGATGCCACTCCCGGAGAAACAGAGTGCGCTCACCGCGCGTAAGAGCGGCGGTGCCCGGAGGAATTTTACCCCGGGCGCTGCGGCCAAGCGCCTCCGCCAGCGCCGCCATGGCGGGCTCGCGCAGCGGACCGTCCGGCAGCGCCGCCAACAATTGTCCAGGGTCACATTTTTCCTGCGCGGCAAGTGCGGCAAGGAACAGCGGCAACAGGTCCGGCGTGTGCGCCATGCACCGCGCCAGTCCCGCAGTCGCGGCGTCCGCAGCATCCCCTGCGGCCCATTTTTCCAGAAGCGGCAAACCCAGTTCCCCGAGTTCGTCGCTGCCGCTGCCGTAGCGCGCCGCCAGCTCATCAAATTCACGGGCTCCCGCCTGCTTTCGTGCGAGCACCGCGCGCCCGTCCGCCGCAAATACTCCCGGCTGATTCCTCGCGGTACCGGCACCGGTGGCGATCACCGATTGTGGATTTCGCGGCTCCTTCGACCATGCCGCATAGAACCAGCCGCCGCCGGCGCAAAGCACAAGAAGGAGAAGATTGAGAACACCGCCGGGCTGAGGAATGGGCATAATTGAAGAAGTGTCAGGGGGTTTTAAGCAAAGCCTCGCGGTCGGCGGGGCGCAGTGCGGGATTTTTCAGCAAATTCTCCGTGGAGAGCTGCAACTGGCCCATCCGGGAACAGACACGGCGCAAGGCGGACAGTCGTCCGGCGTCGCTGGAAAACTGCAGCGCGTGTGCGAAGGCATCCGGCAGCATGTTCCCGGCGAAGAAAGGATCGGTCACGGCTATGTCGCTGTTCACCAGTTGCGTGATGATCTGATCCTTCGCCGCGCCTGCGGAGAGGGACTGGAGAAACGTGAGCGCCTCCTCGCGGTCCTTCGCAAGCCATACGCCGAAGATCTCCGCCGTGAGAGCCGCGCTGTCCGCCGCACCGGCGTGAGCCCGCACCCAGGCAACAGCACGCGGCGCCTCTGTCGCCGCCAGCGCCTGCAGCGCCCTGCCCAGATCAGCGACCGGAGCTTTTATGTCAGGATGAGCGCCGAGCCAGTCGAGCAGCGCCGCGGGATCCGCTGTCGCCAGCCGCTGCAGTGCGGTGGACTGGAAGATCGCCTTCGCCTCCGGGTCCAGCGGCATGCCGCCAAGAGTTTCGATGGCTCTGCGGGGATCGGAAATTACGATGCGGCTCACCGCGGTGTGGGCCGCCGCCCGTCGCACGGGATTAGTCAGGTCTCCGGAAAACAACAGCGGGGGAGCGGACTCCGGCGCAGCGGCAATCCAGCGGCGCGCCACGGCGGGCGCGAGACGCTCCGCGCTTTCCTCCCCCGGGAGCGCCGCCAGCCAGGGAAGCACTGCCGCCGGGTCGTCACCGGTGGTGAGCGCCAGCAGAATGCGGGCATGTTCCCGAAGCGCCAGCCAGCCATCCACCGTGCCCGCAGCCGGGCGTGCCGCGACTCCGGCCTGCCAGGACTTCATCTCTGCCTCCGCGGCCGGCAGCGGCGGGGTGAGCACCGCGATCACCGCCTCCACGCCGGCACCGCCCGCCGTTCGCAGCCATGCCGCAGCCGCCTCCGGTGTGCCATATTCCGCGCGCAGCACCGCCGCGAGATGTGTCAGGCGGCCTGGTGTCAGGACGTCTGCGGCAAACCGGAGCAGAGGGATCTTCGCCGATACCGCCGGCTCCGCCTTGCGCCACGCGACGAATGCCTGAGGATCCTCCAGCAGCCACTGCCCAAGCGCAGCGCCTGCCGGCACGGCGCCTTTCATGCCGGGCTCTTCCATCAGAAACCGCAGCGCGTGCGAAGCGTCGCGCCGCATCCACTCAGCACCCGCCACACGGCGGAGGTAGTCCTGCGGCAGCAGACTGATCTTGGCAGCCGTAGCGAGTCCTTCAGCCGGGCTGCGCTGCACACCCGCCCGAATGAGCGCCCCCACCGCCCGGCGCTGAGCCGCCTGCCACGGGATGAGCGTAATATTCTGCGAAGCCGCCAGAGTATCGCGCAGGCTCCACTCCAGCATCACAGCCTCCAGCGCGTGATCGCAGAGGCTGGCGTCCTTCAGCGAAAGTGCCGCGTGCAGCGCATTGTCGCCGCTGAGATCCGTCCACCGCGAGAAAATCATGCGCAGCCGCAGCAGTGCGCGCGGTGCCTGATCCGCCCGCGAGCCTCCGCGCACCCAGTCGTCATGCACGGCTGCCAGCACCCCTTTAAGCCCGTCCTCATCCATCAGGCTGGCGGCCACGATACGCTCTTCGAGCGGCGCTCCCAGCGCTGGTGCTGCATAGGACTCCACCGGCGCATTCCCGGAAGAGGTTTCGACCGGAGACAGCCTCAGCGGCTGCGCAAAAAACTTCCCGCCCGCAAAACCAAACGTCAGCCCCACAAGCGACGACAGCACCCGCATGAGCAGGTTTTTCCTGTCATTGGAAGTATCCCGCACGCGGCGCTGGTGGTGATGGTGTGCCATAAAAGTGCCGCGAGACTAGCACCGGAATTGTCGGGCGCGCAAGGAAATGCCTGAATGGAAGCGGTGCCCGGTTACCGGTGCCCGGTGTTCAGTGTTCAGTGCCCGGTGCTCTGCTACCGAGAACCGAGAACCGGGAACCAGGAACCCCGCCTTGCTCTCTCCACGGCGGCATACTAAGGGGCGCGCTCTTTCATGGCTGCCCCTTCCCTTCTCTCTCTCAAAGATCTCACCCTGCGCTTCGGCAATCAGGACGTGCTCAGCGCGGCGACACTCTCCGTCGGCGAACGTGAGAAGGTCGGTCTCGTGGGCCGCAACGGCTCGGGCAAGAGCAGCCTGCTGCGCATCATCGCCGGTGAGGAAAAGCCGGACGGCGGCATCGTCTCGCGGCGGCAGGGGCTCGTCGTTGGTTATCTGCCACAGGAATTTCGTCTCGACGATGATGCCTCCGTGGAGGCCAACGTGCGCTCCGGCGCCGCAGCCGTGCTCGCGCTGGTGGACCAATACGAAAGCGGCAAAGTCCACCCGGGTGAAGAAGCGGACATGCTCACGCACATCGAGTTGCTGGGCGGCTGGGACGTGGACTCGCGCGTGAAGACCGCGATGACTGAACTCTTTTGCCCGCCGCCGGACAAGCCGGTGCGCGAGTTGTCAGGTGGAGAGAAGCGCCGTGTGGCCCTCGCGCGCGCCATTGTCAGTCAGCCCGACCTTCTGCTGCTCGACGAGCCGACGAATCACCTCGACGCCGAGTCCATCCGCTGGCTGGAGGATTATTTGATCGGCACGAAGAGCGCCTGTCTGTTCGTGACCCACGACCGCTACTTTCTTGACCGCATCGCCACGCGCATCGCCGAGCTGGATGCAGGCCGGATCTGGGTTCACGAAGGCAACTACAGTGAGTTCCTCATCGGCCGCGAGAACCGTCAGGCCGCCGACGCGGCGAAAGAGGAGCGGCGTCAGACATTCCTCCGCCGGGAAATCGACTGGGTGCGCGCCGGGGTGAAAGCGCGGACGACAAAAGCGCAGAGCCGGCTCGACAATTACGACCGCATTGCATCGGAGAAGGCGCCGGAGGTCGAGCAGCAGATGGAACTCATCATTCCGCCCGCGACGCCGCTGGGGAATATCATCGTGGATGCCAAAGGCATCTCCGCCACCGGCGGCGGACGCACGCTTTTCTCCGGGCTCGACCTCAAGTTCGCTGCGGGCACCTGCACGGGCATCGTGGGCCGCAACGGCGCGGGCAAAAGCACGCTGCTCCGCATCCTCATGGGCGAACAGCCGCCGGACGCGGGCCGGGTCACGACCGGCAAGAGCGTGGTCTTCAATTACGTGGATCAGCAGCGCCTGATTCTCGATGAATCGAAGAGCCTCATTGAGGAGGTCGGCGGCAACAGCGACTTCATCCAGTGGGGCTCGGAGAAATTGCACATCCGCACCTATCTGAAACGGTTCCTCTTCTCCGACGACCGCCCCGGCCAGCGCGTGGAAGTTCTTTCAGGCGGCGAACGCAGCCGCCTGCTCCTCGCGAAAATCCTCTGCCGCGGCGGGAACTTCATCGTGCTCGACGAACCGACGAATGATCTCGATCTCCCGACGCTTCAGGTGCTGGAGGAGGCGCTCCTCGATTTTCCCGGCTGCGTGCTCGTGGTCAGTCATGACCGCTGGTTTCTCGACCGCATCTGTGACCGCGTGATCGTCTTTGAAGGCGAGGGCAGCGTCCACATTCAGGAAGGCAACTACAGTTACTACCTTGAGAAAAACCGTGACCGCCTCGCCGCCGAACGCTCTGCCATCAACGCCATGAACCGCGCCGCGACCGTGACCGCGAAAGCCGCGCCTCCGAAGGAAAAGCCGCGCCGGCTTTCCTACAAGGAAGAGCGCGAACTCGAGGGCATGGAGGCCCTCATCCTGACAATGGAGCAGGAAGTGGCGGCGCTGGAGGCACAGATCAATGATCCGTCGTTCTATCTGACGCGCGCCCCTGAGGCACCGGGCCTGGTGGCGGGGATTGAGAAACAGAAAAAAGCCGTGCTCGCAGCCTATGCCCGCTGGGAGGATCTGGAAGCAGTGAAGGCGGCTGACTGACGTGGAGTGGGCTTCCCAGCCCACCGGTTGCCGGTTGATAGTCCGGTGGTCTGGGAGTCGATGAGTTTGCGGCAGTAACGGAGGCAGCGCCCCGGGTTCAGCTTTCTTTTTGTCACCGGCGGGCGCGGCGGGCGGTGCTAGCGCGGAGTGGGCTTCCCAGCCCACCGGTTGCCGGTTGATCGACTGGTGGGCTGGAAGCCCACACCACGTCAAACCAGACAATCGGCCAGCAGGGTGCGCGCCGTGTCGTTATCGCTGGTGCTCAGCGCCACCGTCGCCCACTCGCCGTGCCGGCGGAGGATGCGCAGGACATTCACGTTGATGTGCGGTTCACGGAACCGCGCCGCCACCCGCGCGATCGCCCCGGGCTCATCACGGATGCGGATCAGCAGCACTTCCTCGCTCAGCGCATTATAGCCGGCATCCGTCAGGGCGCGCAGGGCTTCGTCGTAGGGCTGCGCCTGGAGCCGGACAATGCCGTGGATATGGTCGTCGATGACTTCCATATCAGTAATGTTGATGCCGCGCGCGGCGAGCACTTCCGCAATGTCAGCGAGTGTGCCCGGACGGTCCGGCGGAGTGACGAGCGTGATCTCTTTCATGGCTTCCCTGGTTGAGGTTTGGCTGCCAGCGCCGCCGCGATATCATCGGTGACGCGATCCACCGTCGCCGCCGTAATATGCGGCATGGTGATCAAATGCGCCACATTGCCGCTCGGGGCCATTTGCCAGCGGCTGATCACCTCCGGACCGGGATTAGGGAAGACGACGGTGAGGGAGTTCCGGTGCCGCCATGCCCGGATGCCATGGCTCTTGAGCCGCTCGATCGCATAATCCGCCATCGCCATGCCCGC
>JANNVM010000725.1:0-6139 GCA_031414455.1 Verrucomicrobiota bacterium | reverse complement strand
GTGCCGGCTGCCGCATTAAGCGGGGTAACTTCCATCGCGGCCGGAGGCGAGCACATTGCAGTCCTTAAGCACGACGGTAGGGTCGTGGAGTGGAGTATCAGCGACTCCTGCCGGGCGGCAGTGCCGGAGGACTTGAACGGTGTGATCGCGGTAGCCGCGGGGGGATGGCATACGGTGGCTTTGAGGACAGGCGGATCCGTGGTGGCCTGGGGCGACAATTCCCTCGGGCAAACGATGGTTCCCGTGGCCGCACAATCCGGTGTTGTTGCCATTGCGGCGGGATTCCGGCACACGCTGGCTTTAAAGAGCGACGGCCGCTTATTGGCATGGGGAAGCAACTTCTCCGGAGAGTCGGTGGTGCCGGTCGCGGCGCAGAGCGGGGTGATTGGCATTGCGGCGGGGTCGTCTTATTCCGCGGTTTTGAAAACCGGCGGGCGTGTAGTGGCATGGGGCTCAAATTCCAGCGGCGAAACCGACGTGCCTGAAACAGCGTGGAGCGGAGTCATCGCCATTGCGGCCGGCCCTGGCCATATCGTGGCCTTAAAGTCTGATGGCACTGTGGTGGCCTGGGGTTCGAACACTTACTTTCAGGCGACCGTGCCGGAAGGCTTAAACGGAGTATCGGCCGTCGCAGCGGGGGCCGCCCACACTGCGGTGCTCCTCGGCAAGGCACCGCTCCCGCTGCCGCAACTAACCATCGTCAGTGCCGGAGGAAACGTTATTCTGACCTGGCCGGTCAATCCCTCCGGGTTCACTCTGCAGTCCACGGTGAGCCTCGCTTCACCGGCTGCCTGGAGCCCCGTCATTCCGGGGCCGGCAGTCGTCAACGGGCAGAACGCTCTCACTAAACCGGTCTCCGGCAGCCGGAGGTTCTTTCGGCTAAGCCGGTGATCACAGTCCACCCGTCCCTCCGTTTCCCAGCGCTTCCCGCCAATGAAAATTGATCTTTGCACCCTCAGCCGCATCTTTCCACTGTGCCTCTGGCTGGGTACCGGTTCCGTCCGGGCAGCACCGCCCGGGACAGTGGTGGCATGGGGATACAATAGTGAAGGCCAGGCGACCGTGCCTGTGGCGGCGCAAAGCGGAGTGATCGCGGTTGCTGCCGGCGGGGCTCACACGATGGCGCTGAAGGCCGATGGAAGCGTCATCGTATGGGGAAGCGACCGTTCTGAACTGACGACCGTGCCCGTCCGTGCGCAGGGCGGAGTGGTTGCTATTGCGGCGGGAGACCGGCACAACGTGGTCCTGACCACTAGCGGAGGTGTGATGGCCTGGGGACACAACGCCTTTCAACAAATACATGCGCCGCCTGCCGCATATAGTGGTGTGATAGCCATCGCGGCGGGCAGACGATACACTATGGCGCTCAAAAATGACGGCGGCGTGCTCGTCTGGGGATACTACAACTCCGGGCAAACGGCTGTGCCCGCCGCGGCACAAAGCGACGTAACAGCGATCGCGGCAGGACAGGACCATGCGGTGGCCTTGAAGAACGACGGAAGCGTGGTGGCGTGGGGAGACAATTCAGCCGGCCAAACGGATGTGCCCGAGGCGGCCCGGAGCGGCGTGACGGCGATTGCCTCAGCGGGAGGGCACACTGCGGCATTAAAAAGCAATGGGTGTGTGGTGGCCTGGGGCGCCAACTATTCCGGCCAAACGACAGTGCCCGTGGCGGCGCAGAGCGGAGTGGTGGCCATTGCAGCGGGATCGGGTTACACGCTCGCTCTGAAGAACGACGGGAGTCTCGTGGCGTGGGGCTTGAACGACTCCGGCCAAACGACAGTGCCCGCAGGCTTGAGAGGAGTGACGGGCATTGCCGCAGGAACGGCGCATACCGTGGTAATCATCCGGACGGTGCCCGCCCCCTTGCCGCGACTGTCCATCGTTCGTTCCGGGGAAAACGTTACTCTGACATGGCCGGCCGATACCGGCGGGTTTCTTTTACAATCGACCCTGGACCTGAACTCACCAGTCGCGTGGACTTCGGTTACCCTGGTGCCGGTCATCTTCAACGGGCAAAACGCTCTGACCGATCCAATCTCCGGCACACAGAAATTCTACCGGTTACGTCGCTCACAATAATCCCGGCAATGAAAGCATCCCTCATCATATGGATTTTAGGGAAAGCGCGGGTCGCGGTGTCCGCGCCATGCTTGTGGAAACGGGAACCGATAACACGCCGGCGCAGTCAGTCTATTGCCGCGCGGGCTTTGTGCCCACGGATCGTCTGCATCTCACGCTGCCACTCGCCGGCCCGGCGCACACCGGTTGATGATTCAGGTAACGCACAGTCCGCTCAATTGACCACTCTCTTATGATCCAAACCGAAGAAATCTTCACCACCGCCGCCGCCCTGCCGGAGACGGAGCGGTCCGGGTATCTGGATGATGCCTGCGCCAGGCAGCCAGAGTTGCGCGGGCGGGTGGAGGCGCTGCTCCGCTCGCATGAGGTCAGCGGATTCATGGAGGCGCAAACGATGACCGCGCCGGGGCACTTGCAGCCGGAATCTGCAGGTGAGCGCATCGGCAACTATAAGCTGCTCGAACAAATCGGGGAGGGTGCCTTCGGGGTGGTTTGGGTGGCGGAGCAGGAGCGTCCGGTGCGGCGGCGGGTGGCGCTGAAGATCATCAAGCCAGGCATGGATACGAAGGAGGTCATCGCGCGCTTCGAGCAGGAGCGGCAGGCCCTGGCGCTGATGGATCATCCGAACATCGCGAGGGTTCTCGATGCAGGCGCAACGGAACTGGGCCGGCCCTACTTTGTCATGGAACTGGTGCGGGGCATTCGGATCACCGACTACTGCGATCAGGCACAACTGCCGACCGCGGCGCGGCTCGCGCTGTTCATCAAGGTCTGCCACGCCGTGCAGCACGCGCATCAGAAAGGCATCATCCACCGTGACCTCAAGCCGTCGAACATTCTCGTCACGCTGCACGACGGCGTGCCGGTGCCGAAGGTCATAGATTTCGGCGTGGCGAAAGCGACGCAGCAGCAGCGGCTGACCGATTTGACGATCTATACGCAGTTCGAGCAGATGATCGGCACCCCGCTCTACATGAGCCCCGAGCAGGCGGAGATGAGCGGGCTCGACATCGACACGCGCAGCGACATCTATTCGCTCGGTGTGCTGCTTTACGAATTGCTCACCGGGCGCACGCCGTTCGATCCCAAAGATCTGATGAGTCAGGGGCTCGATGAAATTCGCCGCACCATCCGCGAACAGGAGCCGAAGAAGCCGTCCACCTTCATCCAGACGATGGCGTTCGCCTTGCGGACTACCGTCGGCCAGCACCGGCAGTTGGACGGTGCCAAACTCGCGGGGCTCATCCGCGGCGATCTCGATTGGATCGTCATGAAGGCGCTGGAGAAAGACCGCGCCCGCCGCTATGGGACCGCCGCCAGTTTCGCCGGCGACATTCAGCGCCACCTCGACAACGAGCCGATCCTCGCGCGCCCGCCGGGCCGGCTTTATCGCGTGCGCAAACTCATGCGGCGCAACAAGGCGACCTGCGCCGCGGTGGCGGCAGTCGTGGCCGCACTTCTCGCCGGCACGGCGGTGAGTATTTGGCAGGCAGTGCGCGCAAACGCCGCACTCAGTGACCTCCGCGCCAGCGCGCCCGCCTTCGCCGCCGAGGCTCACGGACTGCTCTTGCAGGGACGCTGCGACGAAGCGCTGGAGAAGATAAACTACGCCCTCAAGCTGTGTCCTGACAGCGCCGACTATCTGGTGGCGAAAGGCGATCTGCTGGAGTGCATGCTCCGCTTTTCCGAAGCCTCCGCAGCCTACCGTGACGCTCTGCGCGTGCGCCCGGGCGATGCCCGCGCCAGGAGGAATGCCGCCCTCTGCGACAAGCTGGAAACGCAGCGCACAGCAGGCGGGAAGCTTGGCAAAGGGAGCGTCAACGAACTCTCCGCCGCGCTGTTCGCGGAGGGCCGCCCCACCATCGAGGCACTGCCGGTCACACGGCTGATTCTCGAGGATGCGCTGGAGCACCTCAAAGATATTCCCATTTCCTCCGGCCAACTCCTCACAAAACCGCTTAGCGCACGGGTCAAGCTGTGGCAAGGTTCGGAGTATCTCTGGCTTGATCTGGAAAACACGGCGGTGGATGATCTGACACCCCTGCAGGGTCTGCTGATTCGCTCGCTCCGGCTCGCTAATTGCCCGGTGTCTGACCTGCGCCCGCTCCGCGGCCTGCCGCTGGTCAGCATAGACCTCACCGGCACTAAAGTAGCGGACCTCGCGCCGCTCAGCGAAATTCCCAACCTGCACAGTCTGTCGGTCCATAACAGCCAGGTGACCGATCTCTGGCCGGTGCGCAGCCTCCCGCTGGAATGGGTCAATCTCACCGGGACGCGCATTACTGACCTGCGCCCGCTGCAGAATATGCGGCTTGGCGTGCTGCGCATCGGCAATACGCTGGTCCGCGATCTCGCGCCACTTGCCGGGATGCCGATCTTCGAACTCTGGTGCCACTCCATCCCTGCCACGGATTTCTCGCCACTGGCCGGAATGCCGCTGCAAAGCCTGGACGCACGCAACTCCTCTGCGGCGGAACTTTCCTGGCTGCGCGGCCTGCCGCATACAACCTTGACTACCCTCCTGCTCGCGGGTGTGCCCGCTCAGGATTTCTCCCCGCTCGCCGCCTGCACGGCGCTCACCGGGCTGGATCTCTCCCGCACCGACTTCGCTGATCTGGAAGTGATCCGCGGGCGGAAGCTCATCTACCTGCTGCTGAACAACACGCGCGTTACCGATCTCTCCCCACTCGCCGGAATGCCGCTGGAGACGCTGCAACTCGGCAACACCGCCGTGACGGACCTCACGCCGCTGCTGTCCTGCCCGTCCCTCCAGCACCTTGTGCTGCCGGAAACCGTGCGTGATTCCGCAGCAGCACTCAAGGCGCTGCCCAAACTGCGGGATATTTCCTTCAGCACCAAAACCAAAGCCGCGCCGGCCCGGAGCGCCGCGGAGTTTTGGGAAGAGTTCCTCCACAGAGCTGCTGCGCCGGCAACGAAGTAGCGCCGCGCAGCAATATAAAGTTCTCCGGGGTGACACTTTGGAGGCCGGAAACTCGCATGTGTCAGTATCGCGGAGACATTCGTCGCGCCGCTGCTCCTGCTTCCCTTGCCGCCTGTCAAAACTTATGAACCGCATCCTGTCCGTCTTTCCTTCAGTCCGCGTTCATGCCGGTCAGAGTTTATCCTGTCTTTTGCGGCGGATGCATTGCCAAGTGTGGTTCATCCTTTGCCTCGCAGGCGCCTGCCAGGTGAAAGCCGGATTGGGCGAGAATTGGGAATGGCGCAATCCGCTGCCGCAGGGCGCGACTCTCCATGCGGTGGCCCAGTCGGGCGGCCGGCTCATCGCAGTCGGGCGTGCCGGGACGATCCTGACGACTACGGACGCCATGACATGGAAGCCGCAGGAGTCAGGGACGCGCAGTTTTCTTCAGGCAGTGGCGTCGTTCGGCAGCACCGTCGTCGCGGTGGGCCGCGAGGGCGACATCGTGACTTCCACCGACAGTGGCCTGACATGGACGCTGCGCTCCAGCAGCGCGGCGGACTGGCGAACGGTCATCCACGGCGGAAACCTTTGGGTGGCGGGCGGGATTTCCACCGCCTTCCCCGCATCCAGTGCGGTGATGACTTCGCCGGATGGGCTCACATGGACGGCGCACGTCGTGCCCGGCGTGCCGGACCTGGGTGGCACGGCTTTCCACTGCGCGGCATGGACCGGTACCCGCTTTATACTGGGCGGCTCGAACTATCCAAATGGAGGCAATGCGGGCCTGGCCTCGTCGGAGGATGGCATCACATGGACGCAGTCGTTTCCGGCCCTGATGAATATCACCGGCATGGTGTGGACCGGCTCCCGGCTGGCAGCTACCGGGACCGGGACCAACGGACAATCCGGGCACATTCTGGTGTCTGCTGATGGTCTGACGTGGACGGAAGCAACGATTCCCTTTGCCACCTATCCCTTTGGCGGGGTAGTTTGGACCGGCACGCAGCTTTTCGTGTGGTCCTGGTATAGTCCGCAAATTTACACCTCGCCGGATGGAGACACATGGACTCCGGGCGTCGCCAACACCAACCCGCCAGGCTTTTACTATACTGGTGCGGCAACCGGCACCGGCAG
>JANNVM010000724.1:0-1534 GCA_031414455.1 Verrucomicrobiota bacterium | reverse complement strand
GTCAGGATGTCTGAGCCTGCCCGTGTTCGCCTCCCATGAGCATACAAACACGGGCAGGCTAAAAGCCATACCCGCGCTACACGTCTCGTCCGCACGCTTCCCGGCATCCCTTGAGATAGTGCAGCGCCTTCACCTGACCCTCGATCTCCCGGTCGTCTTTATAGACCGGATCGTGATAGCCCTCGATGTCCACGCTGCCGGTGTAGCCTGACAACTTCAGGATTCGCAGGATCTCCGTCCAGTCCGTGTCACCGGAGCCCGGATTCCGGTGCCAGGCGAAGCGCTCGGGGCCATACACGCCGTGCCGGGCAATGACATGGTGATGCACATTCGCGTCCTTGCCGTGCAGATGGAAAATCCGCGGGGCCCATTTTGCCAACTGCGGCAGGGGATCAATCAACTGACACAACTGATGGGCCGGTTCCCATTCGAGACCGAGACAATCGGACGGCACGGCATCGAACATTCGCTCCCAGGCATCGGGATTGTGGGCCATGTTCCAGTCACCGCTTTGCCAGGTGCCGCCCTGAAGGCAGTTTTCAAATGCGATGCGGACGCCGCAGTCCGCCGCATGGCGCGCGAGTTCGCTCCACACCTCGCGGAAGCGCGGCAGGCAGGCCTCCACGCTAAGGCCCGGCACGCGACCGGCGAAGCAGCCCACGATATCCGTGCCAAACAGCCGCGCTGACGTCATGGCCTCACGCAGCGCACGGCGGGACTCCCCGCCGAGCGCATCTTCGCGCAGAGGATTGCCGTAAATGCCCAGCGCACTGACAACCGTACCGCTGCCGGCAATGGCTGCCTGCACTTCTTCCGCCAGCAGTGCGAGCGGTGGAATCGCATCGCGCTTCAGCGAGAACATCAGTTGCCATGACTCAAAGCCATGCGGCAGCAGCGCCCGGATGGAATCCGCTGCGCCCGACGCCGCGCGGATCAGGGTTCCGAGGCGCGGCTGAGGCGCGGCGCTCATTTCGGCTGCTCCGTCTTCGGCTTCTTCGGCTCCGCCCGGGGCGTCAGCACCTCGATCTCCGGTTCGCCTTCCAGCAACGGCGCCACGGCTTCGAGCAGCTTTTTGGTATGCGCCGCAGCGAGGTGCGTCTTCAGGGCTTCGAGCCCCTTCCACCGCTCATAGACCACGAAAACGTTTTTCTCACCGTTGACCTGATTGAGTTCATAACGCGCGCATCCCGGCTCTTTGCGCACCGGCTCCACGGCTTCAGCGAAGGCCGCGATGAACTTCTCCGATTCCCCCTCCTTCACCGTGAGCTTTGCGATCATGGTGAATCGTTGCCCGGGTTTTGTCAGTTTGGCCGCGACGGCCCGGGCGATGGGATGCTCCTCAGCATCCTGAGCAAAAGATGACAGCGGGAGCAGGAAAAGAGCGGCGAGCAGAATGGTTCTCATAGGGGCGCAGAATGGCGGCCGGCAGGCCCAGGAGTCAAGTCCTCTGTCGCCTCCGCACTACCGGTTCGCCTCCCGGCCAACTCGTTATCCCTGCTCCCCTCCCGCCGCAAAATGACAGGTTTGCGCACTC
>JANNVM010000723.1:0-2733 GCA_031414455.1 Verrucomicrobiota bacterium | reverse complement strand
CCGCCGCTGCCGATCTGAATGGAGGCACTCCATGCGCCACCGTCGAGCCGCCACTTAAAAGCGACTACGCCCGGGCCGCCGATCGTGAAGTTCGCCGTCGTGTCCGACACGCTGCCGCTGGGGCCGCCGAGAATGTAGGACCACTCGGGAATGCCCGCACCATAGCTGATGCCGCCGGGCGCAGTGCTGCGGGCGAGCGAATCCGTGCGCAGCGAGTAGTCTTCATTCACCGGGTCCACAAAACCGGGCGCGCCGGCCTGGTTCGGTCCGTAGGTGCCGCTGAAGAATCCGCCGGGGTGATTCGGCCCGATGTTGGGATCGCCGATTTGATCGAGGAGGTTGTTAAAGAACTCGATTTTCGTCGTGATGCCGTTGCCGGCGGCGTTGGCGTCGGGGCCGCTGAATATGTGCGGCGTGTTGCTGATGAGGTTGAAGCCGGTGTAAGCGCCGTCGCCGACGCTGGGATTTGCGCCGTCGCCGGGGATGAAGAAGTTGATTGGCGCACAAGTCACATTCTGGGTCACGGTGGAGCCGACAAAATTGAAGTCGGCGTGCAGATTGGCCACGGTGTTGTGCTCGAAGATGGTCGCCGTGCGCGCCTTGCAGTTGATGACGTGATCCATGTCGTAGCAGACATTGCGCACCACCATGATGGTGGTGCCGTCACCTTTGTCACCGCTGCTGATGGCGTTGGAATAGCCGGTGTCGTTGGTCCAGAAATCCTTCCGCGCATTCTCAAAGACGTTGCTGGCGATGTAGGCATCGCCGCCGAGGTCCATGTGCTCGTCACCGGCGAGGCCGTAGAAATGATTGTAGCGGCAGTCTATGACGAACTGGCCGTTGGTCTGGAAGTTGGTGATCGCATCGCGCGCGGACCAGCGCCCGCTGTCGCAGTCGAAGACATCCTGGTGGCCGCGGTTGCCGTGGTATTCATTGAAATAGACGCGCCAGTGGCCGTTGAGAGGCAGACCGTTGGGGAAGTTCACGGCATTGGCTCCGGTGACCTCGGCATCCGTCGTGGGAAATTCCACCTTCATTGGCTCCATGCTGTTGTCCGCGGCGGCGATGAAGTCGGTGGTCGGCTCTTCGATGCGGCCCAGCACGGGATCGAAGATGAACATGTCCGGCATGATGTTGTAAGTGAACGTCAGCTTGCTGTTCCGTCCGTAGAGCAGGCGCAGGTGGGAGCCGGCGAAGGTGCAGTGATCCGTCCAGCCCCACGAGCGGATGAAGCCGAGCGATCCGAAATTTTCCGACCCGCTCGGCGAAGTGCCCTGAGCATTGATGAAGTCGCAGAAGCGGAAGACGTTCTCCTGGGTCATGGAGTCAAAGACGCGGACGCCGCCCCATTTCGGAGCGCCGGTCTGGGTGCCGAATTTGATGGGGTCCACGTCGCTGGCGCTGTTGGTGCCGGGGACATGGCTGAAGACGATGCGCGCGGCGGCGGTGCCTTCGGCGAGCATCCGGCCATTCACGGTGAGGCGCACGTTTTGATCGCTCTGTACGTTCACGCCGGGATCAATGCGCAGCGTCGCTCCCGCGGGGACGGTGGTATTGGCCGTGATGCGGTAGGGCGAGCCGGCGAGCGTCCAGCGGATCTCCCCTGCCGCGCCGCCGCCGGCAGTGCCGGTGGGCAATGCGCCCATGTCCCTGCGCGAGCCGTCGGGATCAGTGAGTGCGGGGTCGCCGGTATTGATGCACGGACTGCCGGCGGCAAGCGTGAAGTCGCGTGCGGCGGCATTGGAGAACTGAGGATTCACGGTGAGGTTGCCGGTGCCGGAACCTGGCAGCGGATTGTTCGGCACCACGCCGCCCTGATCGAAGTAGCAGGTGTAGTTCTGCACGTTGAGCGGGAAGGTGCCGGTGCCGTAGTCATTGGCGACCGGTTCCTCGGCGGAGACGATGCAGTTTTTCAGGTCCACCGTGATGTTCATCGTGGTGGTGCCGTATTTGTTCCGCGTGTGAACGCCGACGCTGTGGAACGTTCCGTCGCTCGTGTTTGTGGGATGGTTCTCCGAAACGATGGTGCAGTTCTCGAAGGTGTTGAGGAACGGCGTGGTCTCCGTCCCGCCCACCTGGCATTTTGTGGAGACGCCGATGTCGCAGTCGATGATCTGCGTGCGGCGAACCGTGATGTTGTTATTGAGCAGGCTGATGCCTTTGTCGAAGGCGTTGCGGATGATGCAATCCTCCACCGTGAGCGTGCCGCCGAGCAAATCGAGTGCGTCGTCAGCGCAGTTGGCGAGTACGGTGCGGCGCAGCACGACGGGGCGACCGCCGCTGTCGTGGATGTAAATGCAGTCTTCGTCGTCCGCGGCCCCGCTTTCGCGGTACACCGGAAGCATCTCGGAGAAGTTGGAGTCTTCGATGGTAATGGCGCTGCCATCGGTTTCCGGACCCATGACGCAGCGGGCGAACTGTGAGCGGCGCATGGTCATGGTGGTGTTGCCGCCATTAGTCAGGATTTTCCCGGGCAAATCGGAGATAACGCCGTCATCGAAAGTCCATACCGCGCCGCTGGCGAGCCGGAAGCAGGGGCCGGTTCCGGTGTGACCGCCTCCAGGCGAATGACAGCCGCGGGAAACAAGGCAGTAATTCCACGTCGTCGCCGCACCACCGACATTGATTTCGCCCCAGCGCGCGGCAGCATCGTGCGCCGTGATGCTGATGGGCTGGGCGAGCGTGCCGGGGGCATTGATGACGCCGCCGGTGACGATGATGTCTGCGCCGGTG